>CAYVAP010000750.1:0-2705 GCA_964449365.1 uncultured Bacteroidia bacterium | reverse complement strand
TCAAGGTCGTGCGGGATTTTTGCAGTAAAAACTACGACACTACCGACACCCGCGCCTCCATCATCGCTGCGATCAGTGTGCGGGTGCAGGAGCCAGTCTTCGAATCGCAGACCAAAACCAAGCTCGGCTCACAAAACGTAGGCCCCCAAGGGTCTACCATGCGCACCTTCATCAGCGAGTTTCTCACCACCAAGCTCGACAACTACCTGCACCGCCACGCCGAGGTTGCCGAAGCGCTGAAAAAGCGCATCGAGCAATCGGAAAAAGAGCGCAAAGAGATGGCAGGCATCAAAAAGCTCGCGAATAAGCGCGCCAAAAAAGCCAACCTGCACAACAAAAAGCTGCGCGACTGCCGCGTACACTTCAGCGACAAGCGCGCCAAAGAGGAAACCCGCCTCAGCAGCACCCTCTTCATCACTGAGGGCGACTCGGCCTCCGGCTCTATCGCCAAAGCCCGCGACGTGGAAACCCAGGCCGTCTTCTCGCTGCGCGGCAAGCCCCTCAACTGCTTTGGCCTGACCAAAAAAGTGGTCTACGAAAACGAAGAGTTCAACCTCCTCCAGCACGCCCTCAACATTGAGGACGACATGGAGAACTTGCGCTACAATCAGGTCGTGATCGCTACCGATGCCGACGTCGACGGCATGCACATTCGGCTGTTGCTGCTGACCTTTTTCCTTCAGTTTTTCCCGACCTGGTGCGCTACGGCCACCTCTACATCTTGGAGACGCCCCTTTTTCGGGTGCGCAACAAGCAGAAGACCATCTACTGCTATTCCGAGCAGGAAAAGCAAGCTGCCATCCGCCAACTCAAAGGCAAGCCTGAGATCACCCGCTTCAAGGGCTTGGGTGAAATCTCCCCCGACGAGTTTGGGCAGTTTATCGGTGAAGACATTCGCCTGCAACCGGTGCTGCTGCAAAAGGATACCGAGCTGAAAAAGCTACTCGGCTACTTCATGGGCAAAAACACCCCCGACCGCCAAGAATTCATCATCAATAACCTGCGGGTCGAAAAAGACGAGATCGACGAAGACGCCGAAGTGGTACCGGCCTGATTGGCCGCGTAGATTTTGCGTTTCTGATTGCTCCTTCCGCCTTCTTCTACCGACCTTGTTGGCCCAATTGTGAGCCTTTTTGAAGTTACTTACCATCCATAGTTTTGCGGTGCATGGCACGGCTAGCCTTAAGGCCATGCTCAGCTTATTGGGGACCAAGGTGTTGCCGATCCCCAGCTTGTTCCTGACGGGGCTGACCAATCTGCCCGATATCCGTAAGTACGAAGTGCCATTTGCCGAGCTGCTGCGGGGAAGCCTGGAACTGGCTCGCTTGCGGGAAGAACGGCTGTGGCTGTACGTGGGGTACCTGGGCACACCTGAGCAGGGCGCGACCATCATGGCCCTGCGCGACGAGTATGCGGATCTGATCGAGGGCACCATCGTCGATCCGGTATCGGGCGACCATGGGCGCACCTACGTACCCGCCGAGGTGATCGTCGTGTGGCCCCGACTCCTAGCGGTAGCCGATTGGGCCTTTCCCAATTACACCGAGCTGCAACTGCACAGCGGCCTGCCCGTGGGGCAGCATGAGCCTCAGCAGTATCTACGCGCCTTTCGCGAGCGGTTTCCGCAACTCAATTTTATAGCCACCAGCTTGCCTGCAAAAAACGCAATGGGGCTACACTTGCAGCAAGACCAGACGGCCCACCGCTACGTGCATCCTCGGCTGCCGAAGCACTACGGAGGTACAGGCGACGTGTTTGCTTCGCATTTTCTGCAGCGCTATTTGTACCAAGAGATGTCAGCTCCGCAGGCGATGCGAGAAGCGGCAGAAGCCACCCAAGCCTCGATCAGGCAGGCGATAGCGGCAGGAAGCCCCGATTTGATGCTATGAAGCTCACTCTTCTTCGTCGACTCCGGTGTAGAGTTCGAGCAAGCCCTCGGGTAAGTTGACAGAGATGCTGCGCGCCTCGTGATCGGCCAAACCGACAAACTCATCGATGAGGGGAATCAGCACCTCGCTGCCCTGATAATCCATGGTCATGAAGTCGTGTGCCGTACCGTCGATAAAGTCTTTGACCTGGCCTAGCGGGCCCCGTTGCTCATCGAGCACCTGATAGCCAATCACTTCGTAGTAGTAAAAGTGTCCGGCTGGCAGTCTGGGTAGCTCTGCTTCAGGAAAATAGATCGTACTGCCACGCAGTAGGTCGGCGGTTTCGCGGTCCTTGCTTTCGGCCAGGGTCAGGATGATCTCCTTCTGATGGTGTACGCGAAAATTTTCTACCTGATAGGGGCGCAGGGGATCATTGCCCCGCGCAAGATAGAGGGTCTTGACCCGGCGGTATTCGCTGAGATCATACACATCGAAGACGGCTTTGACCTCGCCTTTGATGCCGTGGGCTTTAGCAATATAGCCCAGTTGGATGCATTGGGATTTGTCCATACCAAAAAATCAGAAGCAAGACCGACCAGACAGGGCTGGTGTCAGTCTGGCTTCTGACGATGCATTGTGTGCGCCTCAGCGCGTGAACTATCCTTCTTTTTTCTCTTCTTCTTTTTCCTCGGCGACAGGGGCTTCCTCAGCCACAGGGGTCTCTTCTGCGGCGGGAGCTTCCTCAGCAGCGGGAGCTTCCTCAGCAGCAGGAGCTTCTTCTGCGGCGGGGGCTTCCTCAGCAGCGGGAACTTCCTCAGCCACAGGAGCCTCTTCTGC
>CAYVAP010000749.1:0-2711 GCA_964449365.1 uncultured Bacteroidia bacterium | reverse complement strand
TCCGTCGAGCCTGGGGAAGGGGCCCTAGGCTCGACGACCCCAGACTTGAATGGGACCTGCGAAAAAATCTGCGACCGCTTACCCATCATTTTCAACTTGACAGAGCACTGGCGGATTTCATTCGAAATGCTCGATCAGTAATGAGGTTTATACCAAACTTAGGAACGCGACCAGAATAACTTCACACGCTTGGTTGATCTTTTCGGCACATCCTCCGCGACAGTTGGGGTCCCTTTACCCCAACTTCGCGTGGAGAAAAAGCTTCGTTTGGCCTGCTATGCTCGGTTTTTTATTCGAGCCTAGGCCCCTTAATCCCAGCCTCTCACGGTCTGCGCACAAGCTCTCTGCGTAAAATCGGGAGGTTATTTTTCTCGCGCTACTTAACTCCGAACCTGGAACTCTCAACCCCGAATTATATCCATGTCCGAATCCATCACTTACCCCGCCGGAGCCACCCGCGCGACCATCTACCAGGAGCTATTGCCACAGATCCAGGCCGTGATCGCGCCCGAGCCCGATCTGATCGCCAATTTGGCCAACGTCGCCGCTATATTGAAGGAAGCCTTGGACTTTTTCTGGGTGGGCTTTTATCGGCGCATCGACGAGGAACTGGTGCTGGGGCCCTTCCAGGGGCCATTGGCCTGTACCCGCATCGCGCTAGACCGAGGTGTGTGTGGCGCAGCGGCCACCCAACAGCGCAGCATGTTGGTGCCCGACGTAGAGCAATTTCCTGGGCACATTGCCTGCAACAGCGCCAGCCGATCTGAGATCGTGGTGCCCCTAGTCTCGCTGGGTCGCAGCGAATTGGTACTCGACATCGACAGCGAGCACGTGGATGACTTCTCTGCCGTCGATCAGACTTACCTGGAGCGCGTGATAGAACTGCTGGCCCAGCAGCATTTTCGGTTGTAGCAGCGCCCCGCAGGTGCGCTACGTTTCTCGCCGAAGGCGCCCCTACCGCCGCCCGTAGGACACAATTACCTCGAAAGACACCGCCCGTAGGCGTCCGCCTTCCCAGTTGCCCTGGTTGCTCGAAGGCTCGCTGACCACGTTGAGCAGGCCCACGTGAAAAAAGCCCCCGAAGCCGACTGAGCCCCAGCGCACAGGCAGGTCTACCGACATTCCTATGGGGAGCAGAATGTAGAGGCGATTGATGCGCCAGGTGCTAGGAGCCGCATCAGTGAGGTAGCCACTGCGCCGCAGGCGGTAGCCGAAGACATAGCCAATTTTGGGGTGAAGGATGCCAAAGCGCGGCCCGGCTTTGAAGTCCAGTTCGATAGAGGTGAGGCCCAGATTCTGGCTATCGGCTCCCCAGTCGCGCATCACCACTGGTAGGTTGGGAAAGCCGCGGTCGTCGCCGTTTTTGTAGTTGAGGTTGAGGCCCACTTCGAAGCCCGTGGTGGGGCCAAAGCGCTTGTAATAGGCCCCTAGAGCACCGGTGGTATAGGCGCCGTCTTGCAACAAAAACTCATTGCCGCGCGGGTGCCAGTTGAGGTAGCTGGCAAAGCGAATGCCCACAGCGTTCCAGGGACGGATCTCGTCTTTTTGGGCGAAAAGGCTGCTAGTGGCAAGCAGGCTGATGAGTAGCAGAAGGAGGTTTTTCATGCGGGCGATGCGTTTGTCGAGGGCGATCGAAGTGGTCGGATTTGTTCTGGTAAGGCTCTGGCTTTTAACGGTTAACCGCGCACTTTCCACTATGGACTTTCCCTGTAAACGCTTCCCTGCCGAAACAACAACGCCACCGCTAACCCATGCACGGCATGCTGCAGGCGATGGATGGGATTGTCGCGGTAGGCGTAGAAGTCCCAAAAGTAACGGATGCGGATCAGGTTTTGGTTGCCCTGACCAAGGGGGCGGCTGAGGTCGAGGCTGCTGCGCAGGCGGGTAAGATCGCCGATGGGGGCCACTGCATGCGAAGGCTGCTCGAAGCCCGGCAGGGCGTAGCTGGGCAAGCGCCCCACGTAGGTAAGCAGGGGTAGCATGAGGTTGCCACCTAGGGTGCAGCGCTTGAGTAGGGGCAGGGTAAGCGCCGTTTCGGCGCGGCCACTGAGCGCCAGTGCGCCCATCCACTCGGTGTGGATGCTGCTATTGACCAAAAATTCGTTCCAGCGCCCGGCGAAGAAGCCCCCCAAGCTACCGCCCAGGTAGCAGCGCCAGGCGGGGTAGCGCTCGGCGAGGATGCGCCGCTGATAGGTGTAGGTGAGGTCGGCGTTGCCCGCCCAGAGGTTCACGCCGTTGCTGCCTGCGAGGAAAAAGCCGCGCACCTCGCCGAGCATGCTTTCACGCTCTTGCGGGCGGATCTGCTCCACCCCAAAGCGGAGCTGCGCCCCGGGACCACGGTAGCTGCGGCGAGACATACGCTCGTCGTACACCCGGCCATACAGAGCCCCAAATTGAGATACCCCAAAACGCTGGGTGTTGCGCTCACGGATCTCCTTGGCCATTTTTTTCGGAGAAAGCTGGGCGCTGTCGCGCTGCGCCAATCCACTGAGGGGCAGCAGCAGGCAAAAGAGACCAAGCAAACGAAAGAAGGTGGGGTAGGGCATGCAGCACTAAGCATTGAGGTATGCCGCAATGATCGGGAATTTTGGGGAGAAATGGGATCACTCCTTGGGCTTGCGCCATGGAGGTTTGAGGGGCTTTGGGTTGGGCGGGCAACCTAGTGCTCTGTCAACTCCCGAATGATGGGTGATCGCTGCATCTTTTTCCGC
>CAYVAP010000748.1:0-2712 GCA_964449365.1 uncultured Bacteroidia bacterium | reverse complement strand
GCAGCGACAGCGCCGCCGCAATCCACAGCAGGAGCCAGACGAGGAGGTAGGCACGGTATGGGGGGGAAAGAAAATGGGTCAAAAGCAGCGTATTTGCGCAAAAGTAGAATAGATCCGCCAAGGTACCAACGGTAGCCTAGGAAAGGGGCGAAGTCTCTCGCGGGCGCAGGCGCAGATTCCAGATTTCCAGGGTGGCATAGCCTACTCGCTCTGCCGTGAGCCGCACTGGCGAAGCATAGCGATCGGTATTGCCCCAAAGCCAGCGCCGCCCCGTCCAAAAGCCATCACTGAGTTGAGCTTCGTCGTCGGGTGATAGCTCACGCAAATGCTGATCATCTTCGCCCATGCGGGCCACCAACTGGCTTACCAGGGGGCGAAGCTCTTCGATCAACAAGGTGGAGGGAAAGGCCAGATCCAGTTGCAGGTTGATGCGCCCTGGTATCCCCGGCCAGAGGTTCATGCGATGAAACACCCCCAAAGCCGCGTAGGGCAGACGGTACTCGCAAGGGGGCACCTCTTCCACTGGCAGCGCCGCCTCCAGCCAGGCGTCGAGCTCTTCGAGCAGCCAGTCGCTCAGGCCCCGGTCATCCAGGCTGCCGCCGTTGGGGTGGGCCAGCGGCTGATCGATGGGCGGATGCTCCCTCAAGTGCAGGGGCTCGAAGCTCAGGGCACTACCCGGCCAGTGAGCCTGCTGACCAGACCAGGCCGCTTCAGTCGGTTGGTACTGCCACACACGTTGCAGCTTGGCGGATGCATCAGTAAAGTAAACCATCACCCCGGTATGGGGCAGGGCCTCCAACCATGCCCCGGGCGAGTGCTGCCGCTCGCTCCCTCGCAGGTAGAGCCCCCGCAGTTGGGGCAGCCCTGGCAGCAGGCGCTCTGCCTGATCCAGCAGGTTCATCGGCAGGTACAGCCGGGTAATCTGATTGACCATCGAGGCCCGCAAGTCAGCCAGGGGGAGCCATTCCACCGAGTCTGGCAGGCGAAAAAAGACCTCATCGTGGTCGGGATGCTTCATACAGCTCAGCCAGGCCCGCTCTTGTCGATAAGCTTGTGCTTGCGGCAGGCCCGACCAGGGAATCGGTTTGAGAGAGGGGGTAGCGGTTGGCTCGGCTTGGGAGAGAAAAAAAGCAGCCAAAGCTTGGTGGTGAAATTGATACTGGCCCAGGCCATCGCGCCAGAGCAGATCGCGCACGAGCAGCGAGAGCGACCAGTTGGGGGCGTGAATCAAATGCAGGTCGTGTAGGCGTGGCGCAGCCAGGGTCAGGCCCAAGCCTAGGGTGGCCCGCTCAGTCATTTCCCGGGCCACTGTGCGCCAAAAAGCCGCCGCCAGATGAGGTCGCTGCTGGGGCGAGGGCCCCAGCTTGGTCAAGATTTCCTGGATGCGCTGCACCCGAAAGGGGGGTCGATCCGCTTGTGGCATGGGCAGCCCGTAGAGTCTGCGCAACCAAAGCCTGGACCTAGGCTGGCTAGCCAGAGCCGGAAGGCGAAAACACGCCATCAGCTGTACCACCTGCTCACCGGTGTAGCGAATGGCCTCCCCTTCAGCCACAGGGGCCAACGAGCCCGGCCAATGCGCCGGATCGCAACTGATCAGCACCTTTGAAAAGCCCTGGGTTGCAGTGAGCCATTCATCCACCCGCACCTGAGTGCTTTGGGGCAGCAGCGGATCTTCATCCAGGCCGTCGATCAGGAGCACGGTCTGCGCCGGGTGCGGCCAGTTTGCCAGTCGATCCATGCTATCGGCATCCGCCGCACGCAGCATCAGCACTCGCTTCCAGGGTTGGCCCGGCCACTGCAGCCGCAGAAAAAGCCGCAGCATCAGGGTCGTTTTGCCGCTGGTATCTGGGCCGAGTAGCAGGTGATAGGTGTAGGCTTGCTGCTCGGGGCGCAGATAGTGGCGTAGCAGCCAGCTACTCAGCGAGAGGGTGGGATCTGGCGAAGGGAAGCGCCGATACCCGCCCAGGGCAGCCCGAATCGCCAGGGGCGAAAAGCGACGGCCCAGCCGCGAGCTCAGCCAAGCGCCCAGCAAGGCATGGCGATAGGCCAACCCCAGCCCCAGGGCCAGCATCAGCCCGCTCACTAGCAGCGGAAACCAGGCCGCTGCCAGAGCGAGCCATACACTCAGGAGCCATGAGGCACATACGATCGCTTGAGCCATAGCGTAGGAATGAGGCCAAAGGTTGAAGCCCTTTCCTAAGTATAACGCGCCAGGCCCAGGTTTTGGTCAGTTTTGCTCCGAATGGAACGGATTGGTGCCCCTTTGGAACATCTGCCAGCCACAGATGGCCGCTGCGATAGCGGCATTGAGAGACTCTGCCCCACCAGCACCGGGTATGTGTAGCTTGCGCAAATCGGCCCTGTCGCGCCAGTGGGGAGATAGGCCACGGGCTTCGTTGCCGATCAGCAACCAATCTTGGGGCTGTATGGCAGCCTCGGCCAGAGACGGCCCGGTCATGTCGGCTGCCCAGCAAGTATCGAGATGGGCCTCGACCAGGGCATCGAAATTTGCCGCGTACTGTACCGACACCCGAAAAAAGCTACCCATGGTGCTGCGCAGCACCTTGGGGTTGAGCAGGTCCACGCAGCCCTTGCTACAGACGATATGCCGAAAGCGAAGCCAATCAGCCGTGCGAAGGATGGTGCCCAGGTTGCCGGGATCTTGCAGGTCTTCGAGCAGGTAACCTGGTCCCTCCGGCAGCCGGGGTAGCA
>CAYVAP010000747.1:2508-2723 GCA_964449365.1 uncultured Bacteroidia bacterium | reverse complement strand
GCTGAGCCATGCCCTAAACATTCTCTGCGGCGATCAGTAAGGAATGGTGTTGATTTTCTGCGATGGTTTCACCGAAATCTTACCTTGTGAAAAAGCTTTTGTACGCTCTGCTTACCCTGATGGCACTGCTAGTGGTAGCTGGCTGGTGGCTACATGAGTCGCGCCCTACGGGCCAAAGTGGTCCTGCTGCCGACGAGTTGGCCCGCGATATGATG
>CAYVAP010000747.1:0-2498 GCA_964449365.1 uncultured Bacteroidia bacterium | reverse complement strand
ATGATGGCCGCCGTCCAGGCCGAAGCCTGGGACAGCACTGGCGCGGTACGTTGGACGTTTCCGGGCGGGCATCAGCACCTCTGGGACCGCGAGCGCCATCTGGCCCAGGTGCGCTGGGACGACTATGAGGTGCTGGTCGACCTCGATACGCGCCGTGGCAGGGCGTTCAAGCAGGGCCAGCCCCTTTCTCAAAGCGAGAATCAAGACTTGGTCGAGCAAGCTTGGGCCTATTGGGTCAATGATGCTTTTTGGCTCAATCCGGTGGTGAAAGCCTTTGATCGAGGCACCGAGCGAGCGCTGGTGCAGACCGAGACCGACGAGATGGCCTTGTTGGTGAGCTACCGCAGCGGCGGTGCTACGCCGGGCGACGCCTACCTTTGGCATCTGGATTCCGAGAGCAAACGCCCTGAAGCTTGGCAGATGTGGGTCTCGGTCATTCCGATCGGTGGGCTCGAGGCCACCTGGACGGAGTGGCAGCAATTGTCAACCGGAGCGTGGGTGGCTACCTATCATAAGCTGGGGCCGCTACCGCTGGAAATCACCGAGGTAAAGGGAGCAAAGACTTTAGGAGAGTTGACAGAGGGAAAAAATCCCTTCGAGCGGCTGTGAAAAGCTCCCCTCGGGTGCGCCCCATTTCCGCAAGTTGCTTACCCAATCGGCAATGTTTATCCCATGTCCAACCTCATTCTGCTGATCGGCTGCCTCTTGGCTGGCGTCTTGCTTCGTCGGCTACGAGATTTTCCCGATCAAGCCCATCGTGGCCTCAATGCTTTCATCATCTACCTGTCGCTGCCGGCGCTGACGCTGCTATACATTCCTCGCCTGGAGTTGGCCTGGTCCCTGGCCTACCCCATCGCGATGTCGTGGCTGGTCTTCATCGTGGCGTTTTTTGTGTTTGTTGGGGTAGGCAAATGGCTGAATCTAGACCGCCGCACCGTGGGCTGCATGGTGCTTTGCTGTGGCTTGGGCAATACCTCCTTCGTGGGGTTTCCTATGATCGAGCAGTTTTACGGCGAAGAGGGGCTGAAGTACGCCGTCCTCTGTGATCAGCCAGGTGCCTTTTTGGTGGTAGCCACCCTGGCGATGGCCGCTGCGGGGTACTTTGCTACTGGCGAGGTCAAGTGGAGCGACATTAGCAAGCGGGTCATCGCGTTTCCGCCTTTCTTGGCCTTTGTGATGAGTTTGCTTATTGCTCCTCTGGGAGGAGTACCCACCTGGCTGGAGCCATTGCTCCAGTCGCTCGGTAGCGCCCTTACCCCCATGGCGCTGGTATCGGTGGGGCTGCAGCTCAACGTTTTGCGGCGGCATTTTCAGCCCAAGGCTTTTGGCATCGGGCTGGTCTACAAGCTACTGCTGGCTCCGGCCATGATCTGGCTACTCTACACCGAAATCGCCGGGCAAGCGGGCCTAGGTATCGATGTATCCATCCTTGAAGCCGCCATGGCTCCCATGATCACTTCCGGCATCATCGCCATGGAAAATGACCTCAATCCGCCCTTGGCCAGCCTTTTCATAGGCATCGGCATTCCCATCTCCCTCCTGACGGTGTATGGGTGGTATGCGCTTTTATGATTCGGAATGGGCGGTTACTATCTTTGCCCCATGCTGCTGGACGAACTGACGCCCATCACTTCTGATCGCTTTTGGGATGCCCCGCTCAAGGTCGTGCTGGGGGGGTTGTTTCTGGCTCTGGTGGCTCCCATCGAGCTGTCGGTACCAGTGGGAAATGGCCTGGTGCCCGTCACCCTACAGAGTCTCATCGTACTCATGCTGGCCTGTTTGCTAGGCGCCTGGCGCGGTAGTTTGGCCGTGTTGCTATACTTGTTGCTTGGTGCTTTGGGGTTACCCGTTTTTGCCAAGGGAGGGGCAGGCGTGGCGCATCTGCTGGGTCTTACGGGTGGTTTTTTGTTTGGCTTTGTGCTGGTAGCTTGGCTCGCAGGGCGCGCTGCCGAACAGCCATGGGGGCGACCGCTTTGGGGGCTATTGCTTATCGCGCTGGGGGCCCATTTGCTCATTCTGCTACCCGGCGGTATCTGGTACGGGGTGGTCAAAAGCCCTAACGCTTTTCTGGCCCTTTTACCTAGCCTGTGGCCAGGATTGCTGATCAAGTCAGCCCTAGGAGCCCTGCTCATGTGGTTGATCAACCGCGGTTTGCGCTACTTGCTACGCAGCAGGGACTAGTGCTTCGCATTCGAAATTCGTAATCAGGAATTCGTAATTGAAAGTAATTTTAGCCGCTGGTGCGGCCACTGAGTGAGCCAATATGTGGGGGGCTGACCTGTGCCAAAGCCTCCTACGACCCTTTCATATAGGTGAGTAAAGATAGCCACTGGGCGCGGCCACTGAGTGAGCCAAGAGGAACGGAAGGTAAATGCTGTACCTGATCACCTTATCCCTTATCCCTTATCCCTTATCCCTTATCCCTTATCCCTTATCCCTTATCCCCTTATCCCTTACCCCTTATCCCTTACCCCTTATCCCTTATCCCTTATCCCTTA
>CAYVAP010000746.1:0-2723 GCA_964449365.1 uncultured Bacteroidia bacterium | reverse complement strand
CTGGGCCCCTTAATCCCAGCCTCTCATGGCCTGCGCACAAGATCTCGGCGCAAAATAAAGCTATCTTGTTAATCTTGTCCATCTTTGTCTAAAAACGAACGCGCCAAAGGCTCACGTCCAGTAGTATGATTGTAGAATGGTAAGACACTACTGCCTTCGGAATTAAGTAGTTAACCATTCGAAATTCGCATAAAACATTGACCAGCAGCACTTCCAATTACGAATTGCTGATTACGAATTTCGAATGCAAAGCACTATAACTTATTGATAACAAGGCCATTCAATAAATCAACCACTCTCCCATTCAACCACTTTGAAGTATAGCAGTCGAGGTCTGCGGTTTGGGACACTCTTTTCCCCTCCCTCACACCTGTTGCTCGGCAGGCAGTAGCAGCTTCAGCGAGGCTTTGCGCACGGAGGCTGTTATTTCCTTGTCGATGATGATCGGCTCCCCGTCTACCTGGGCGATGCCTGCCTCTGACCGCCGAATGCGTAGCTGCGGCGTACGAAAGGCCGTGAGGTAAGGTGAGGTGTGCAGGCTGCCATTGAACAACTGCACCAACATCGGCGGGGTGAGGATCAGCGGAAAACGGCGAAGAATGCGCACGTCGAGCAGGCCATCGGTGAGGCTGGAGCCCGCCGCGATTTTGGCGGCGTAGCCCCACTGGGTGCCGTTGGCCACGACCATGCCTACCACATCGGTGAAGGTTTGCCATTGGCCGTCGAGCTCCAACTCGATGGTCTGAAAGGAGGAGCGCAGCAATCCCCGAGCGGTGTGTCGCACGTAAGGCCCCAAGCCGCGGCGGCTCTCGTTGGCAAACGAATGGGCTACCGAAGCATCGATGCCTAGGCCAGCGAGGTTGAGAAAAGGCCATTTGCCCAATACACCGGTATCGACCCGGCGCGCTTGGAGATGCAGGGACTGCTCAATGGCTTTGACCATCTTGACAGACATGCCCATGTGTCGGCCTAAGCCATTACCTGAGCCGCCGGGAATCACCCCCATAGCCATTTCGCTCCCGATCAGCCGCGCCCCAATCGCATTGATGGTGCCGTCGCCGCCTACCGCAAAAACCCGGTCGAAGCCCCGGCTTTGAGCCACGGCGAGGTCTTCATCGAGGCGCGAGAAACTGATGGGCCAGATTTCATAAGCCCTCCCTGCCGCCTCGTAAGTAGCTCGGATCAACTCGGACAGTTGATGGGGGTTACGCTTTCGGCCTGCATCGGGGTTGATGAGAAATAGGGTATTCATAGGCGGATCTCTCAGAGGGAGCGCATGAAATGGTCCGCAGAGACGCACGAAAGTACATCAGCCCTGGCCCCTACCCAAATCATCCGAACGCGCCTTTAACATATGTGCAGAATTTCATACTTAGGTTGATGAATTGATTTCTGCCTTGGGAGCAAGGCTCTGCTTGCGGTCAGCCTGAGTCGGGCGACCTGAAATCAGTCAGATAAAACTGGGCTTTTTCCACAGCATCGATGGGATTTGTTCGAAATTTTTCGTAAATTTATGTGTTTGAATGCATCGTGAAAAATAATTGCTAACCAATTCACCATGAGCGAATTAGCAAATCAGGGTAATAGTTACTCAGCGAGTAACATCCAAGTCTTGGAAGGGATCGAACACGTGCGCAAGCGCCCTTCCATGTACATCGGCGACGTGGGCGAGCGGGGTCTGCATCATCTAGTCTATGAGGTGGTAGACAACTCGATCGATGAAGCGATGGGAGGATATGCTAGTAACATTTCCGTTACGATCCATGCCGATAATTCGATTTCTGTACGAGATGACGGACGCGGAATTCCGGTGGACGTTCACGCCAAAGAGGGGCTTTCTGCCCTGGAGCTGGTGATGACGCGCCTGGGCGCGGGGGGAAAATTTGACAAAGCGACTTACAAAGTCTCTGGTGGCCTGCACGGGGTGGGGGTGAGTTGTGTCAATGCCCTTTCTAGCGACTGTGAGGTGAGGGTGTACCGCGAAGGCAATGTTTACCTGCAAAAATACCGAAAAGGGGTGGCCCTGGGGCAAGTAGAGATAATCGGCAAAACAGAGGACCGGGGTACCGAGACGCATTTCTGGCCCGACCGGTCCATTTTTTCCGCTCAAGAATACAAATTCGACACCCTGGCTTCGCGCCTACGCGAGCTAGCCTACCTCAACGCGGGAGTGCACATCACGCTTACTGATGAGCGCGAGCCGCTGAGCGAAGAGGATCTCAAAAAGCCTGAGCACATCGGCAATATCTTCTTGCGCAAAGATTTTTTTTCTGAAGGAGGCTTGGCCGAGTTCGTAAAGTTTTTGGACAAAGGACGTCAGTCCCTGCATGAAGAGCCGATTCACTTTACGGGTATCGACAAGGACGAGACGGTACCGGTCGAGGTGGCCATTCAGTACAACTCTTCTTTCAACGAGAACATTCACTCCTACGTCAACAACATCAACACCCACGAAGGCGGGACCCATATTTCGGGCTTCAAGGCTGCGTTGACGCAGGTTTTGGGCAACTATGCCGAGCGCGAAGGATTTCTCAAGAAGGTCAAATTCAAGCTCTCGGGCGATGACTACCGCGAGGGCCTCACTTGTGTCATCTCGGTGAAGGTACCCGAGCCTCAGTTTGAGGGTCAGACCAAAACCAAACTGGGCAACGGGGAGATCGCCGGTATCGTGCGCAGCATCGTGGCTGAGCAGATGAATTACTTTCTCGAAGAGCAGACGCAAG
>CAYVAP010000745.1:0-2724 GCA_964449365.1 uncultured Bacteroidia bacterium | reverse complement strand
GGGATCAGGCACTTTGGCTAGCCCCCCACATATTGGCTCACTCAGTGGCCGCCCAAGCGGCTATATTTGCTCACCTATATGAACGGGGCGTAGGAGGCTTCGGCACAGGCCAGCCCCCCCATATTGGCTCACTCAGTAGTCGCCCTGGCGGCTATATTTGCTTTCAATGACGAATGACGAATGACGAATGACGAATTTCGAATGCGAAGCACTAGGGTCTTGGATTCACCGTGAATTAGCACTAAATTTTGTGCATAACTTCTAAGCATTCGGCCCGAATGCAGCTTTACTTATTGATGCCAATTCGACCTTAACCATGAAGCAAACATTGCAGGGGGTAGCCTTTGGGCTGCTGCTAATCAATTTGGCCTGGGGGCAATCCCTACGCCTCAACAATAATATCCCCGTCGAAGACCTCGACGGCAACCGCTATCCCCATGCCTGGGCGGGGGGCAACAATATGCCTCAGTATTCCTCGGTCGACCTTGATCTCGATGGCAAGTTGGATCTAGTGGTGTACAGCCGCGAAGGGCGCACCTTCACTACCTATATCAACACGGGCGAGCCGGGGCAGATCAACTATCGCTATGACCCTCGCTACGAGGCCCATTTCGACAGTTGTCGCACGTGTGTCGACTTTGCCCTGCTCGTAGATTACAACTGCGATGGGCGAGCGGATGTGATTTGTGGCCGCACCACAGGCACCAACTTTCAGGTGTATGAAAATGTGCTTTATGCGAATGATTCGGTGGGCTTCGAACTACGCTATGACCCCATCGAGTCTTACAACTCAACCAGTGGCAACACCGGCTTCATGACCCAGGTGCGCACCGACATTCCTGCCATCGTAGACGTGGACTACGACGGGGACCTCGACATCATCTCCAGCCAGATCGGACGCACCACCTGGGGCTGGTATCGCAACTATGCCATGGAGCGCTACGGGCGCTGCGATACCCTCGACATGGAGTTGGAGCAAGACTGTTGGGGGCACTTTCGCGAAAGCGATCTGAGCAATGATCTGCTGCTAGCTGATACCTTTACCTGCCCCATCGTGCGCGGCGATCGTACCCCGGCAGACGATGACGGTAGCCTGCGCCACGTCGGCGATGCCCTCCTGGCCTTTGACAGCAACGCCGATTCGCTCATGGACCTGCTCATTGGCGATGTCTCCTACCCTACGGCCATCTTGGCCATCAACCAAGGCACCCTGGATGACGCCCTCATGACCCAGGAGATCGTTCGCTATCCCGACTACGACTCCTCTATCAACGTACCTATCCTGCCCGCTTTTTACTATGTGGATGTAAACAACGACGAGGTGCGTGACCTGATCGTAGCTCCCAACAACCAGGGCCTGCACGAGAACGTCAAGGGCACGGTGCTCTATCTGAATGATGGTGCTGATAACGACGTCGATTTTCGCTTTATGGGGCGCAGCTTCATTGCCTCGCAGCAGCTCGACCTGGGGCGCTCTTCAGTGCCGTTGCTTTTCGACCACAACCAAGATGGCTTGCTGGACTTGTTGGTAGCAGGCGAAAATGCCGTTTGGGCGACCAACGATGCCGTGGGAGTCGAGGAGGTCCTGGCTACGATGCGTCTGTACCAAAATACCGGGTCGGCAGACGCGCCGAGCTTTCGCTTGGTGGATAGCAACTACCTCGATCTGGGCAACGTCATCCCTCCCATCGGGCGCCCCTCGCCCTGCCTAGGCGACCTCGACGGCGACGGTGATCAGGACATGCTCATCGGCACTTCTAATGGCAAAATCCTCCACTATCAAAACGTAACCGCCAACGGCGGCGCGGCTGATTTTGCGCCAGCCCCTCAGAGTAAGTTGATCGATGAAGATGGCAATGATATCGGAGATACTTTCAGCGCCTCGGCTCCTGAACTGTACGACTTCGACGGCGATGGCGACCTCGACCTCTTTATTGGCACCTACCTTTTTGGGCGGGTATACTACTACGAAAATGTAGGCAGTGCTAGTTCGCCTAGCTTTCGCTTCATCACCGATGATTTTGGCCAGCTCGCGCTCAACGTCAATCCCACCAACCCCATCGACGTGACCAGCAAAGTCTACGCCCGGCCTCGCTTCATCGACCATGACCAGGATGGCTCTCCCTCCTTGTTCATCGGCACCCGCTGGGGCTACCTCAATCGCTACGACAATTTCAGCCAAGGGCTGAGTGGGAGCTTGACGCTCGACGGGCTACTCTTAAACAAAGACTTTGGACAATCTACCGCTCCAGCAGCGGCAGTGCTCGACTCTACTCAGCAACTCTCCTGGGTAGTCGGCAATGCCCACGGAGGACTGTTGCTATTGAATACTCAGCCCGTCGACACCAGCATTAGCGATCCAATATCAGGCATAGATCCGCAGCCAGAGGGGGCTCCGGTGGGGTTTCGTCTCTATCCCAACCCTACCACCGGCGAGCTGACCCTCGAATTTCCTGACGGAAAAACGCCCTTCGACCTGATCCTTTTCAATGCGCTGGGACAAGAGCTGCGCCGCGCTTCGGGTGAGGGTGAGGTCTTCCGCTGGTCGCTAAACGACCTTACGGATGGCCTTTATCTGCTACGCATCCAACACGATGGCCGCCAATGGATCGAGCGGGTGATGCTGAAGTAGGTTGGGCACCGAGTGCCTCCGGAATTAAGTAATTAACCACATTCTACTGGACATGAGCTTTTGGCGCGCTCGTTTTTGGACAAGATTAACAA
>CAYVAP010000744.1:0-2727 GCA_964449365.1 uncultured Bacteroidia bacterium | reverse complement strand
CAGCCCTCCATATTGGCTCGGGGCAGCCCTCCATATTGGCTCGGGGCAGCCCTACGACTCGCCTATATGAACGGTCAGGGGTATATGGTATGGGGGGCTTCGGCACACAGTGCCTTGCCAGCCCCCCATAGTGCCTTGCTAGCCCTCCATATTGGCTCGGATCAGGCGGTGGCGCTTACCTTGCGGAGCTCTTTTTTGAGGATTTTACCCGTGGCATTCATGGGCAGGGCCTCACGAAATTCGAGCAGGCGAGGGTATTTATAGGCCGCCATCTGCTCTTTGCCCCAGGCTAATAGTTCTGCCTCGCTGACCTCGGCACCAGCCTTTTTGACCACAAAGGCCTTGATTTCTTCGCCGTGCTCGTCGTGGGGGATGCCCACCACGGCCACCATGGATACGCTTGAGTGCTGCATCAGCACCTCTTCGATTTCGCGGGGATACACGTTGTAGCCGCCGCGGATGATCATGTCCTTGGTGCGATCAACGATGTAGAAGTAGCCGTCCTCGTCCATCTTGCCCACGTCGCCGGTGTGTAGCCAGCCATCGCGCAGCACCTCGGCGTTGACCTCGGGGCGCTGGTAGTAGCCTTTCATGATGTTGTGGCCGCGAATGAGTATCTCACCGAGCATACCTGGCTCAACTACCTGCCCGTTTTCGTCGGCGATGCACATCTCGATGCCCCACACGGGGGTACCGATGGAGCCGGGCTTGCGCAGTTGCCCCAACTGGTTGAAGCTGGCTACGGGAGAGCTTTCTGAGAGGCCATAGCCCTCAAGAATGGGCGCGTTGAATTTTGCTTCGAAGTCTTCCAGCACCTTGACGGGCAGCGAAGAACCACCTGAGACGCACACGCGCAGGTCGTCGGCGATCTGCTTGAGGTCAAAGTTGTCAGCCCCTGGATAGTTGAGCAGGCCCCAGTACATGGTGGGTACGCCGGCAAAGACGCTGACGTGCTCTTGTTGCATCAGGCCCAGCACGGCTTCAGGGTCAAAGCGCGGCAGCAGCACTGAGGTCATGCCCTTGAGCACCCCGCCGTTCATCAGCACGGTTTGGCCGAAGGAGTGAAACAGCGGCAATACGATCAGGGTGATGTCCTCGCTGCGATATTGCAGCATGTCGGCGGTGACTTGAGCGTTGAGAAACATGTTGACGTGGGTCAGCTCTGCGCCCTTGGGATGGCCAGTGGTACCGGAGGTGTAGAGGATCACCGCCGTGTCGTCGGGCATGGTCTGGATGGTGTCGAACTGCGGCGACTGCTGGGCCATCACCTGGCCGAGGGTAGGCACGCGGTGATAGGGCGACTCGGCCTTGGGGTCGCCGGTGATGAGCACCATGTGCTGGCAGGTTTCGGTTTGTTCAAAGCCGTGGTAGCCCTCTTCGCCCATGGGCAGCTCGGGGGTGCCTTCGAAGCAAAAATAAGCCTTGGCATCGGAATCCTGCAGGTGATAGGCGATCTCCTTGCGCTTGAGCAGCACGTTGAGCGGTACCACCACGGCTCCTGCCTTGAGAATGCCATAGTACACCATGGGAAAGTAGGGCAGATTGAGGCAACTGATGGCGACCTTGTCGCCCTTTTGGATGCCCATTTGTTGTAAAGCGGCTGCGACTTGGCAGGCAGCGCCATTGATCTGGGCGTAGCTCAACCGCGTGTCGCGGAACACAAACGCCGCTTTCGCCGCGTGACGGCGGGTGCTTTCTTCGAGAATTGTCGCGAGATTTAGCATGGTAGTAGTAGTATTTGTATAAAATATGCGGAAATCCCAGGGCAAAAGCAAGCCCGCGACAGATGAAGTGGTGAGCCCCCCCTTTTCCTTCCTGCTCACTCTCCTCGCAGCCGTTTTAGCTCTGCTTCGAGTTCCGCCAGACGGGCTTCGGCCTGTTGGGCGCGTTGTTCCAGCTTGCGTTGCATTTCCTGATAGGGCAACACCGGCTCGCCATCGGGAAAATAAGCCTTTAGCTCTCCCGCTTCTACAGCGAAGGTCAGCTTCAGGCGGGGGCTGCTCCACCGATTGTCGGGCAGATCGACGTAGCTGAGCGTGAGCTGCCCCTCCTGACGCAGCCAGACGAATAGCTCTTGCTCTTCAGGGTCGAGCAGATAATATTCTTCCACGCCAAAGCGGTCGTAGAAGAACTGCTTGCGGATCATGTCGGTGGTTTTGTTACTGGGTGAAAGCACCTCGATCACCACCTGAGGGGCAATGCCTGCCTCTTCCCACTGTCGATAGCTGCCTCGGTAGCCCTTGGGCCGCCCAAATACCACCATCACATCCGGTGCGCGCCGGGTTTTGGGCTCTCCTTCCACGGGATACCACAGCAGGTCTCCGGCTACGAATACCTCCGGATCATCGAAAAACAGGTACTCTAGCGCTCCTTTCAATTTCGAGATCCATTCGAATTGTAGGGTATTGTCGGCCATAGGCTGCCCGTCTGAGTCGGGATATGCCACCGTGGAAGGCGATAAACGTGGTTTTTCTGCGGGCATCTCCGGAAGTTTGGCTTAAGATACAAAATCTTTTTTTTTACCTCACTTGGATTCTTTGCCAGTCGAGGCCACGGCGAAATCCCCTCTCGCTTCCTGCTCACTCCCCTCGCAGCCGTTTTAGCTCTGCTTCGAGTTCCGCCAGACGGGCTTCGGCGGCAGCCCTGGCTACACGCTCTTCTTCCGCTTTGGCTTCCAGCTTGCGTTGCATTTCCTGATAGGGCAACACCGGCTCGCCATCGGGAAAA
>CAYVAP010000743.1:0-2736 GCA_964449365.1 uncultured Bacteroidia bacterium | reverse complement strand
TGGACAAGAAATTAACAAGATTAACAAGATGGCTTTCGGGTGCTTATGATCCTGTCAATCCTGTCAATCCTGAAATCCTGTCTACTGAACCCTGGGAGCGCTCGTTTTTGGACAAGATGGACAAGAAATTAACAAGATTAACAAGATGGCTTTCGGGTGCTTATGATCCTGTGAATCCTGAAATCTTGTCTAAATCGATGATGTCTAGCAGTCTGGCGGGCTTGTTTTTGGACAAGATGGACAAGAAATTAACAAGATGGCTTTCGGGTGCTTATGATCCTGTGAATCCTGAAATCTTGTCTAAATCGATGATGTCTAGCAGTCTGGCGGGCTTGTTTTTGGACAAGATGGACAAGAAATTAACAAGATGGCTTTCGGGTGCTTATGATCCTGTGAATCCTGAAATCTTGTCTAAATCGATCGATGATGTCCAGTAGCATGATTGGGCAGAGATTTTTCGTGGAGACAAGGAAGGAGAACCGAGCATCGCGAGCTAGGCGAGGCTTTTTCTCCACGCGAAGTTGGGGTAAGGGGCTCCAACTGTCGCGGAAGATTCGCCGAAAAGATCAACCAAGTATGTGAAGTTATTTGGGTCGCGTTCCTAAGGTGCCTGGTCTGGGTGGTAGCTGCGGCGCGGCGGAGCAAGCTCACGCTCCATCAGAACCTTTCTGTGGCTGCTCTTGCTCTCGGGCTTTTTGGTCTTTTTCTTTCTTTGACTCTTTGCGCCAAAAGTACAGGTTCGGAGGGGCAGCCACCGCCCGATGGCAGATCTCTTGATGGGGCCCTACCGCATTGAGGCGATGGGTATCGGGGATCACGGCCACCTCAAAGAGTTCTTCGGCGGTGTTTTGGTACTCCAGCTCGGCCACTTCCTGCCCCGTGCTGATCTGGTAAACTACCACGCGTGCGTGGGTGGCTTTGGGCGTAACGGGCAACTCCTGGAAGCTCTTGGCAGACTCCCGAATCTTAGACATCCCGATGAAGAGGTAATCCCCGTAGGCCGCCATGCCGCGCCCAAAGCCGCGCAAATCAGCGATGACCTTGGTCTTCTTATTCTGCACATCGATTTCGGCCAACTCTCCGGTGCCAGAAAGCAGCACATACAGCTTGCCCTGATGCCAACGCGGCGAGTGCGGCATGGCTAAGCCATCGGCGATGACTTCGTTGGTGGTGATGTCCATCACCATGCCCCCCCCCAATCGGTCGGCGCGCCAGCCTTCCTTGACGTTGTATTGCCCCAGCAGGGTGACGTAGCGGGGCATGCCCTCGACCATGGCCATGCCGTTGAGGTGGCAGCGGTCTTCTGGCATCAGCTCCGTGATGAAGGGCGGATGCCACTGCGGCTCGAAGGAGTAATGGTTGCCGATGTGAATGAGGCATGAGAAAGCGGTGTTGACGCCCCATAGGTTTCCATCCCTGTCCCAAGCGATGTCGTGTAGGTCGGTGTAGCCACTGTAATAAGTAGCCCGCGGCAAATACAGCGCGTCGAAAACGCGGGGATTGTTCGGATAGCGCCCCGCCAATTGGGGGTGATTGGCCAGCACTTCTACTTGATACAGAGAGGCGATAGCCAGGCGATGCCCGTCTACGGCCAAGCCCATGGCCCGCTTGAATAGCCTAGGGATTTGGATCAACTTATCGGGCTTGGGTGCGCTCAAAAACAATACCCGACTAGCCTGATAGGTACTGACTGCCAAACCAATCTTCAACTCGTGCAGCAGCGCAGGGAAGGTATCGGTAATGATGTACCGGAAAGTGTCGGGTACGTTTGCCATAGTTAGAGCCTCGATATTTGCCCAAGTTGGGCCGTTGGAATGGCAAGTTATGTTTTTTTGAAGATTTGGCAACCCTTGATGATGCCCCCACCCCTTCAGCTATCCCACTCGGGCGCGAAATCAGGATCGACCAGCCGGCGCTTTTGCTGGGTGAGTTGACCGATGCGGCGGGTGTCTTCGGCGTCGAGGCGAATGCGAAACACATCGGCATTGCTGCGCAGATGCCGCGGGTTGCTGGTCATAGGGATGGGGATGACCGGCTCCTGGTCGAGCAGCCAGCGCAGGGCGATCTGACTGGGTTGCTTGCCGTGTTTTTCAGCAATATCCCGGATCACAGGATCGGTGAATACCTGGCCTTGAGCCAAGGGCGCATAGGCGGTGAGGGACATCTCCTGCGCCTCGATAAAGTCGAGCAGCGGTGATTGGTCCAGGAAGGGGTGATACTCTACCTGATTGGTGATCAGTTCGGCGTTGAGGGCCAGCGCTTCAGCCATCTGCTCCAGGTTGAAATTACTGACTCCGATGGCGCGACAGAAGTCGCGATTTTGTGCGTTCATCAGGTTGATCACTGCCTCGTCGATCGATACCTCGGGGCTAGGCCAGTGAATCAGCAGCATGTCTACATAATCCACGCCCAGGCGCTCCAAGCTAGCCTCTACCGAGGGGAGAAAGCGCCCGGTGCTCAGCTCGGTGTGCCATACCTTGGTGGTGATCCAGATGTCGTCGCGATCCAAAGACGACTGCCGGATGGCGCGGCCCACTTCTATTTCGTTACGATACATCTGCGCAGTGTCGATGTGCCGATAGCCATTGCGCAAAGCCAAAGACACCAAGTCGGTAGCCTCACGGCCCTTGAGTCGGTAGGTGCCAAAGCCTAATTTAGGAATCTGATAGTGGCGAATTTGTAGGTATTCCATATGCTCACTGATTGCAGTGCTCGCGAATGTACTGGTAAGCGTTC
>CAYVAP010000742.1:0-2743 GCA_964449365.1 uncultured Bacteroidia bacterium | reverse complement strand
CTTATACCTTATTCCCTTATACCTAGGCTGTGCAGAATAACTAGAAAAGGGTGTTACATTTTCAGAGTATGAAAGGGTTTGAAAATGAGCGTTACAGCCAATGGCCTCTCGGCGGATTGCAAATCCGCCCCACGTTGGGGTGGCCTGGAACAGTCCAAAAAGGTAGCGTAGTTTTTTTTCCAGAAACCCTGGGATTCTGCACAGCCTACTTATACCCCTAGCCGTTCATATAGGTGAGTTCGAAGTGAAGGTGTTAGTAATCAGTCAATTAAACTCGATTGGGCTTGGGCTGCTCAAAGACTTCGTTCCGAAACTACTAGTGCCTTCGGAATGAAGTAATTAACCATTCGAAATTCGCATAAAATTCTGACCAGCAGCGCTTTAAATTACGAATTTCTGATCACGAATTTCGAATGCGAAGCACTAGTCATTGGCTTCGATCTGGAAAATGTGCCTCTTAGAGCTTCAGGGAGACACTTTGAGTGATACTCATCCCTTACCCAAACTAGGGTGTGCCGTTCATTGCAGGCAAGTAGCCCTGATTGGCTCTGCGCAGCCTGGGTAACTTTCAACCTTGAACTTGGAACCGCGAAACTAATGACTAGTAGCAGCTTACCTTCAAATCTCGATTTCTTCCCCTAGCTTGAGTTTGAACTGGTAGCGCAGCAGGTACACCGAGAGGTAGATCAACAAGGTATCCGCGAGGGCGACCATGGCTTTGAAGGTCCAACCATCGAAGATCATGTCGCCCATCTGGCTGTAGGGGATCTGACCTACGAACACCACAAATATGACCAGGGTGGTATCCACCAATTGCGACACCACGGTCGAGGCATTGTTGCGCAGCCAAAGGTGCTTGCCGCCGGTGAGCTTTTTCCAAAAATGATACAGCCGAATGTCTACCAGTTGAGCACTGAGGTAGGCGAGCATTGAAGCGCCGATGATACGCCAGGTGTTGCTAAATACCTGATCATAAACCTCGTCATTTACGGGCGAATCCTCGATCGCGGGGAAGACGCTGCCTAGCCAAAGCACCAACAGCACGAACAAGCTGGCCAGAAAGCCAGCCAGCACGACTTGATTGGTGCGCTTCCGGCCATAGATTTCGGCGAGAATATCCGTTACCAGAAAGGTGATGGGATAATGCAATATCCCTGCCGAAATCACAAACTTCTTAAAGCCTAGGTCAACGCTGACAAATTTGTTGGCGATCAGATTGGTGACCACCAGGGCGGTGACGAACAGGGCCGAGAGGAGTAGAAACACAATCTTGGCTTTGCCTTGGCGCTCTTCATCCAGCTTGAGCGGATTGGGAGAGGGTTCCTCGTTTGCAGAACGGCTGCGGGCAGAGGAGTGGGGACGGGAGGACAGAGTAGATCTTGACACGGAGATGGGTCCTAGTGTGAAGGCTTGCGAAACATCACCCGCCGGGTACGTTTCGAATTTGAGGTACAACTTTCACTGGCTGCGAAAGGTTCAAATATGCGAGACTATCAGCTAATTTAGCGAAAAGCCTACGAATACTCACCGCAGTTGCTACCTTTGAGGCCCTGACTAATCCGTTAACCATGTCCAACATTCTCGATACCATCATTGCCCACAAGCGCCAGGAAGTGGCTGATCGCCAGTCGCTCTACCCTACCAAGCTGCTGGAGCAGTCGCGCTACTTTCAGACTCCGACCGTCTCGCTGCGGCATTACCTGACCCGGCCTGACCTGGCGGGCATCATCGCCGAGATCAAGCGCCGCTCTCCCTCCCAGGGCAATATCAATCCTTACATATCGATAGAGCGAGTGTCGATCGGCTACATGCAGGCGGGGGCTTCGGCCTTGTCCATTCTTACGGATGAGGCATTTTTTGGGGGCAAAAGCGAAGACCTCACCCTGGCTCGCCGCATGAACTACTGCCCCATCTTGCGCAAAGATTTTGTGATCGATGAGTATCAGATCGTCGAGGCCCGCTCCATCGGGGCCGATGCCATCCTGCTGATCGCAGCCTGCCTCAGCCCGGCGGAGATCGAGCGCCTGGGTACCTTTGCCCATAGCCTGGGGCTGGAGGTGCTCATGGAGGTCCACGACCGCACGGAACTCGAGCGCAGTCTTTGCGATGCCATTGATCTGATAGGCGTCAATAATCGGAACCTCAAGGACTTCTCCGTGAGCCTTGAGCCCTCGCTGGCTTTGGCGGACTTGATCCCACCCTCTTTCGTGAAGGTGGCCGAAAGCGGCCTGAGCGATCCTGCGCAGGTCATCCGGCTACGACGGGCCGGCTACCGCGGTTTTCTCATGGGGCAGCGCTTCATGGAAACGGCCCAGCCGGAAAAAGCCTGTGCCCGCTTCATCGAGCAACTGTACACCCTCACAGCGCAGCAGAAGGTGTGGTAAGAGGGAGAAGTACTTTTGCCAGCGCATGCGATGGTCAGCCCATCACGGACGGCGCTGGTACGCGCGGAGCTCTTCCTTCGTCAATGCTGAGGGTGGCACCAGGCGATAATGCTTCTCCTCTAAGATGCGAATGTCGGCAGTAAATTCGAAGGCAAACATAGCTATGACCCCGTCAGCCATGAACTGAGCAGCCACAGGACGGCAGACTAAGTCTGGGAATTTGTGCTGGCAAAGAGCGATATCCTGCTCGATTTGTACTTTGACCTGCTTATCCCTGCCCCCCTTTGCTTGTACAGGGACTACAAAATGTACCCCACTTACATCAACGCCCACGTAGACTTCATCCGTTTCCACTTGTC
>CAYVAP010000741.1:0-2751 GCA_964449365.1 uncultured Bacteroidia bacterium | reverse complement strand
CGCGACGGGTTGCTCGACGACCAGACCTTTGGCCCCTCTGCCTTGAGCCTGGCACCAGATGGAACGGCCTACATGAGTACGCCCGCAGGTCTGGCGACCTACCATCCCCGGCTGGATCAGCCGCGCCCTCCCTTGCCCCAGGCCTTCTTTTCGGCGCTGAAGCGCAGCAGCTATGCCGAGGGCTTGCAGGAAATCCAGTTTGACTATGGGGCCCAGGCCTACTTCTGGGAAGGAGGGCTGCAATACCGCACCCGCCTCCAGGGCTACGAGCGACAGTGGTCAGCCCCCACCCAAAATCAGCAACTGCGCTACACCAACCTGCCAGCCTTTTTGTTTCCGCGAGAATATACCTTTGAGGTGGAGGCAGGCACTCTGGCCGGGGAGTGGAGCGGTCAACCTGCCACGTTTTCTTTCGAAGTAGTACCCCCCTGGTACCGATCTTGGTGGGCCGTGCTGGGCGGGCTGGCCTTGCTGGTCGGGGCCATCGTTTGGGCCCTGCGCCGCCGCCTGCAGCAACAAGCCCAGCGGTTGCAGCAAGAGCGGCAGCTCAACCAGCGCCTCCAGCAAATCGACCGCCTCAAGGACCAGTTTCTGGCCAATACCTCCCACGAGCTGCGCACGCCGCTCAACGGCATCATTGGCCTGGCCGAGGACCTCTACGAGCGCGAAGACGATCCCGAGGACCGCCAAAACCTCGGCATGGTGGTTGCCTCGGGCAAGCGCCTGGCCTCCCTGGTCAATGACCTACTCGACTTCTCCCGCCTGCGTCATGCGGATCTGCAACTACGGCAAAAGCCCACCGACCTGCGCACCCTCAGCGAGGTGGTGTTGCAGGTTTCCCAGCCGCTGGTGCAAGGCAAGGCAAGGAATTGATTTTGAAGAATGATATTCCGGCCGATCTGCCCGCCGCCTTCGCCGACGAAGACCGGGTGATGCAAATCCTGCACAACCTGGTGGGCAATGCGATAAAGTTCACGGAGAAAGGTCAGGTGAGCGTGTTGGGGGGGATAGGGGGAATAAGGGGGATAGAGGCGGGAGCGTTAGGGGATCAGGTGGTGATTGCCGTGCAAGACAGCGGCATCGGCATTCCTTCGGAGAAGCACCAGGCCATTTTCGCCGCCTTCGAGCAGGCGGATGGCTCCATTTCGCGACAGTACAGCGGCACGGGCCTGGGGCTGAGCATCACCAAGCAACTGGTGGAGGCGCATGGGGGAAAGATCGGGGTGGAGTCTACGCCGGGTGAAGGCTCGACCTTCTGGTTTACCTTGCCGCTCTCGCAGAGCGTAAACGCTGACAGGGTTTCGAATCCGGTCAGCGTTTCGAGGGTTTCGAACCCCGTCAGCGTTACGCCCCGGTTCAGCGTTGCGAGCCCCGTCAGCGTTTCGAGCGCCCAGGTTCGCCTGCTCATCGTCGATGACGAACCGATTAACCACCAGGTGCTCAAGAACCACCTGCGCGGTGACCGCTTCGAGGTAATCTCGGCCATGAACGGCCCCGAGGCGCTGCGAGAGCTAAAGGAAGCCGGCGAACCCTTCGACCTGGTGCTGCTCGACCTGATGATGCCCGGCATGTCGGGCTACGAGGTGGCCCAAAAAATCCGGCAGGATTTCCTGCCCTCCGAGCTGCCCATCATCATGGTGACGGCCAAAAATCAGGTGGCCGATCTGGTGCAGGGCCTCAACCAGGGGGCGAACGACTACCTGGCCAAGCCCTTCAGCAAAGACGAGTTTCTGGCCCGGCTCAACACCCACCTCAATCTCGGGCAGATCAACCGGGCCACTGGGCGCTTCGTGCCGGATGCTTTTTTGCGGGTGCTGGGCAAGCAGTCCATCACCGAGGTGAAGCTCGGCGACCATATCGACCAGGAAGTGACGGTGTTGTTCACCGACATTCGCAGCTACACCACCCTGGCGGAGCAGATGACGCCGGAGGAAAATTTTGCCTTCGTCAATGCCTACGCCGGGCGGATGGGCCCGATCATCGGGCGGCACGAGGGCTTTGTGAACCAGTATTTGGGCGACGGCATCATGGCGCTGTTTCAGCGCAGCTCGGACGACGACCTACAGGCTGCCATCGCGATGCAGCATGAACTTGACACCTACAACCAGACCCGTGAGGCCAAGGGTCGCTTGCCCATCCGGGTGGGCATGGGCCTGCACCTCGGGCCGCTGATCATGGGCATCATCGGCGATGCCCGCCGCACCGACGCGGCCACGGTCTCCGATACGGTCAACACTGCCGCTCGCATGGAGAGCCTCACCAAGCAGATGGGAGCCCGTATCTTGCTTAGCGAAGAATCGTTGCAATCCCTCAGCGATGTGGCGACTTATCAGGTGCGCTACCTCGGACGGGTTCGGGTCAAAGGTCGGCAGAAGCCCGTCGGGGTTTGGGAGTGCTTTGATGGCGATCCCGCGACCTTACGGGCCCTCAAGCGCGAGGCACAGGCCACTTTTCAAGCGGCGGTGCAGTTTTACACCCAGCAGGATTTTGCCTCAGCTGCGGGGCAATTCGAAGCCATCCTCAAAGCCAATCCCCAAGACCGCGTGGCAGCCAATCTGCTGGCCGAGGCCAAGCAGTACCTCACCCATGGTGTGCCGGAGGGGTGGGTGGGATGAGTGAGGTACTCCCCAATCATTAAGTAACAGTGAACAATTAACATGGATCAATGAACAGTATAAACCGCTGCTCATCAAGGTATTCGCCTTTCAAAAGGGGGAAGTTATTTTTCTCGCGTTGCTAAATAAAAATCCC
>CAYVAP010000740.1:0-2753 GCA_964449365.1 uncultured Bacteroidia bacterium | reverse complement strand
GCGACCGAGCTCTACGGACTGCCCGCGGATGGGCTCCATGCCCCCCTTCATTTTGAAGAGGCTGAAGGTATAGAAGCCCCTTTTGCCATACTTGAGCATGATTTCATCCCCTTTGCCTAGGCGATATGCCCCGCCGATGCGCTGGGCCTCACGGTCCCACAAAAAGAGATGGAGGTAGTAAAGGTAGTACTCGTCGAGGACGGTTGGTTGTCCGGTGCCTTCTCCAACCTCACGGAAGGACAGCTCGGGTAGCCGCCCGATTTCGCGCAAGATGCCGGGCGTCTGCTTGGCCGCCACCAGGTATACATCAAACTCCATCTGTCCACAGATGAGCTGATCGTCGCGTAGGGTCTCGATCTCTGCGAGGATGGTTTCGGGCGGCACGGGATCAGCCAGGGGCAGGGCTTTTTGGGCAAAGCTGAAGCGCCGCTTGAAGAAACGGTTGACTTCGAGTCCAGAGCCCAGCGAGTAGACGCGGGCGCGCAGGTAGCGGCTGAGGCGGTCGACCCCTGAGACGCCCTGCAGCTCCTTGACACTGATGGGAGAGCCCACCCGCACCTTGATGGTGCTGTGCTTTTTGTTGAGGGTCTCGTGTGGCAGCCCGGCGGTGCGTAGCACCGGGTGGATCATACCCATGAGCTGAAACAGTGGGCTGTTGGCCCCTTCGAAGTGTACCGGAATCACAGGCACCCCTGCCTTTTCGATCAGCTTGATGGCGGGGCGCTGCCACACCCGATCAGTGATGGTGCGTGTCTTGGGCTGAAAACTCGATACTTCTCCGGCAGGAAACAAGCCTACCGGATGGCCATCCTTGAGGTGGGCGAGCACCTGCTTCATGCCCTGCAGGCTGTTGAAGCTGTTCTGATGCGTCTCCAGGGGGTTGACGGGGATGAAGTAATCACTCAGCGGCTCGACCTGCTGGAGGAGAAAATTGGCCATCACTTTGAAATCGGGCCGCACCCGGGCCAGCCAGTGTAAGAGGATGATGCCATCCCACGCACCGAAAGGGTGATTCGAGACGATGATGAAGGCCCCGGTTTTGGGGATCTTGTCTAGTCCGTTGCCCTCCCATTCGACCTCGATTTCCATGCGAGCCATGCAGGCATCGATAAAGTCGAGCCCCTGGAGGTTGGCTAGTTCGTCGTAGAGCTGGTTGATTTTGGCCAGCCCGGTCAGGCGCATCAGGGGCCCGGCGACCCCGGCCATGCCATACTTCTGGAGTTGGGTGGCCCTTACAAATTCCGCTTTAGAGACCAGTTCACGCATAGGGTGTACATTTCGTCGCCTATCAAACGTCGGCGCAAAAGATAACCGATTTTTTTATTCATCCCTAGTCTGTATTTTGGCCCGCAGCCAAAAGGCAGAACCTCAATCTCTTCCTACTTATGAAAAAAATCTTCCTGACCTTCTGTATCTTCTTCCCGGTCTTGATTAGCTTCGCCCAAGTAAAGCCCGCCGCCATGGACTTTGGCTTCGGCTTTCAGATCACGGGCCTGAGCAACGTCGACGTCCTGTCTTTCGAAGACAATGCCTTTCAGCGCCCTCAGGCTCTGGTGCGCTTTTATGCGATGGACCAACTGGCGGTGCGCCTACTCGTGGGGATCAATACTGGATCGCAGACCGACGAGTATAGCATTTCCTACATCGATAGTGTGACCCGGCCTGAGCCTTTTATCGTAGACTCGGCCACCACCGAGACCTTTAGCCAGTCGGTTTTTAGCTTTGCCCCCGGTGCAGAATGGCACTTTCAGACTACCAACAAAGTCGATCCCTACGTAGGCTTGGAGATCCCTATCGCCATCAAAGGGACGGCCGACGAAGAGTTTGACCAGGTGTATCGCTGGACCGATGAGACCGGTGCTCCCTTTTTTCAGCAAAACATCAACCGCAAGACCAGCACCGACGGAGGCCTTAGCATCGGGGTCAACTTGCTAGCTGGCTTCAACTACTTCTTCTCTGAGCATATCGCCGTCGGAGCAGAGTACGCCATCGGATTTCTCAACACCCGCGACGGTGGTACCGTGCGTAGGGCCACCACCGGCACTCTGATCCCCACAGGCGATCCCAGCAACGTGATTGTGGTCGATGAAACCCAGGAGTTTGAGCAAAGCAGCACTTCTTCAGGGCTTCGCACCAACACCAAAGGCGGCATCAACCTGTCGCTGTTTTTCTAAAAGCGGGCCTTGGCGATTTTTGCTTTCACGCGGAGAGGGCGCAAAGGTTGGCTACACGCAGACCCCCATGGCCCCTATGCCTAGGCTGTGCAGGATCATAAAAAAATGCGTTACCTTTCAAGTATCTGAAAGGGCTTGAAAATGAGTGTCGTAGTGAATAGCTTCCCGTCGGATTATCAATCCGCGCTACTCTGGGGCAGCCTTCGGCGGATGGCAAATCCGCGTCCCTCTGGGGTAGCCCGAAGTAGCCTAAAAATAAGGGTAGCATCGTTTTTTCCTGAAAAACTCGGGATTCTACACAGCCTATCTATACCCCGTCCATACAGGTGAGCTACCTTATCGCCGCCCCTCGTCCCCCACCTGAGTCTCCGCTCGGGTGGGGTTGTTTTTTGGGCAAAAGGGTGCCTGACAGTGCGGGAGAATTGTGTATTTTAGAGGCTTTCCCCATCACACTGATGCTTTCAAAAAGAAGTTCTCTCACCTATATGAACGGTCAGGGGAATAAGGGAATGAGGGGATAGGGGAATAAGGTACAAGGGAATAAGGTGGTCAGGTACAGCATGTACCTTCCGTTCATAT
>CAYVAP010000739.1:0-2754 GCA_964449365.1 uncultured Bacteroidia bacterium | reverse complement strand
AAAAAATCTGCGACCGCTTACCCATCATTTTCAACTTGACAGAGCACTAGTCATTAGTTTGGACCTTACCTATATGAACGGTCAGGGGTATAAGGGTATAATGTGTTCAGGCACAGCGTTTACCTACCGTTCATATTAGCTCATTCAGTAGCCGCGCCAAGCGGCTATATTTGCTTTCAACCTTGAACGTTGAACCGCGAAACTATACCACGTGGCGTAAGGATGGTAGAGTGGTAAGACACGATAACTTATTGATAACAAGGTCATTCAATAAATCAACAACTCTACCATTCAACCACTTTGAAGTATAATGGCTAGTGCTTCGCATTCGAAACGCGTGATCAGTGATTCGTAATTGAAGGTAAACCTGGCCGCTTGGCGCGGCCACTGAGTGAGTCAATATGTGGGGGTTGGCCTTTGCCAAAGCCCCCTATGACCCTTCTGCCCCTTTCATACAGATGAGGTGAGGCAAAAACCTCTCGCGCCCGAGGGCGCGAAGAGGTTTCGATGAACTTCTGGTGTGGGATTGATCGTGAGGCGCTGATGCGATAGGCTTAGCGGTCTTGCTGGTTCACGTAGTTGAACTTGAAACTCTCCAACTGCGCATTGGTGAAGCCATAGATGTCTTGCAACTGGCTGATGGCTTGCTCCAACTTGGGCAATTGGTTGAAGCTGTCGGTGAAGAGCAGGTACGAAGTCGGCTCTTCTCCCGCAGGTGCGTTTATCAGGGTGAGGATCTGGTTGATCTGTGCATCGGTGATGATGCGGTAGTTTTGGTCGATGGTCTTCCAGCCGTGGAGGAAGCCTACGCCCTCGGAATAGCTGTGTAGAGCCGAGCCGACGGTCTCATCGTCGGGGTTACCATTGAGCTTACTGATGGCAGCGTAGAGGTAGTTGATGGCTGTGGCCGCGTTGGCTTTCTCCCAGTTTTCCTGAATAGTGGCTAGGGCTTCATCGCGCTCGGCGGTATACTCATCTCCGGCCTTTGCTGCGGCTTGCAGCTTGATGAAGGCATCGCGCAGGGTGGTATAGTATCCCGTGCCGTCGTTGGGGTCGCGGCGGGCCGCGTAGGTAGCCATGAAGGCATCAGGGTTGCTATGCTTGTCGCCATTGTTGCTGTTGGGGAAGGATGGGTTGGCTCCAAAGATCGCTACTAGTCGATCGGAGGTCGCCTCAGTGATCTCACCGCTCATCAGAGTAACAGCGTGGTTGTAGAGGGCGGCTCCGAAGAGGCCCTTTTCGACCGCCTGCTCCAGCTCCAGGCCATTTTCTTCGAGCAGGTAGCCACCGAGTACCCCGCCGTCGCCGCTAGGTGCATTGGCCACGTCGTAGGTATTGCCGCTTGCAGATTGGATCTGCGTAAACCAACCTTCTACCAAAGACTGGTAATAGTTGGTGCTGACGTCGCTCACGCTTGGGCTACCTGCGCTGTACAATGAGCTGAGGTCGCTAGCCGATACGGTATTGGCGGCATCGCGGCCCTCCTTGATGGCAGCCGTGAGGGTGCTGAGTTGGCCAGTCACCGCGAGCTCGGTCGCAGCATTGGCGGCAAAGGCGCTGCCGTCATAGCTACTAGGAATCTCCAGAGGGGTAGGCGTTTCATCCTCCATGTCTTCCTCTTTTTTGCAGGCCACCATCAGCAGGCTGGCCAGTATCAGGAGCAGAAAAATTCGAATTTGGGTCATTGTGTGAAGAGTAAGAGTTCTTTATTTAGACTAATTCTAGACTGGTGGCAAATATCAAGGGCATTACTTCCTGCGGCAATACCAATGCTTAGGTAAATTGCGTGAAAAAAGTTACCTAAGATTAGGTAGGTAAATGACCAAAAGATGGATTTGCGAGATGAACTTATTGGTTATCAAGGGTAAATTTTCCTTAACCCAAGCATAACTTTGGCCTAATGATGGCTGGACGGTTGCACCAGGAGTTGGTGTCTCGTAATTTGGCTGTTGAGTAGAGCCGTTACCGATTTTTGCCTATGCACATCACCGACGAGTTGATCGATCAATTGGCTGCCCTGAGCAAGCTGCAATTCGCTGACGAAGACAAGGCCGCTATGCGAGCAGATTTTCAGCGCATGCTCGACTTTGTGGCGGTGCTCACTGAGGTAGATACTGAGGGGGTGGAGCCCCTCATTCATATGACCGCAGCCATCAACGACCTGCGGCCCGATCTGCCGGGTGAGGTGCTGGATCAGGAAACCATGCTGAAGCAAGCCCCTGAGGCGCAGCCTCCATTTTTTGCGGTGCCTAGGGTGGTGGATAAGTAAGCAGGAAGATCCCCTTTGCCTTGTAACTTTCGAGGCCTGACCCGTTAAGTAACGTGAAAAAAATAACTTCCCTGAGATGGTGAGATCCTGAGATAGTGAGATCTTGAGACAGTGAGATCTTGAGACTTTGGGACGTACAATCTCTTAGTCTCGACCTCTCAACATCTCGACCTCTCAACCTCCTATTCTCAGGCGAAGAAGGCCAACTTATTTTTTGAGCGTTCCTGAGTACTATACTACGTGGCGTAAGGATTGTAGAGTTGTAAGACACTATAACTTATTGATAACAAGGCCATTCAATAAATCAACTACTCTACCATTCAACCACTTTGAAGTATAATCACTGAGAATTACCCCCTTTGAGTTTCGACCTGGAAACGTAGAATCGCCTACCAGTCATTAGTTTCGCGGTTCAAAGTTCAAGGTTGAAAGTTGCCCAGGCTACGCAGAACCGACTGGGGCTATTTGCCTGCAATTAACGGCAC
>CAYVAP010000738.1:0-2767 GCA_964449365.1 uncultured Bacteroidia bacterium | reverse complement strand
AATAGTTCAAGATAAGCCATATTCACCAGGACATCAAATCGTAGCTACACCCCCCCTCTGAGCTGATTTTGCTCAGCCTGGAGGGGAGTAAAGTTGAGACGCGCGTTTCTGGAATGATTTGGGCAGTTTGAAAAACTCGCGGAGACCAAAAGTGCTTCTAAAGTGTCTTTTAGATATGTTTGGGGCTCAAATGTGCTTTCAAATATTGTAAAATTCATTTTTACGAATAAATTGGGAAGAAAATAAATTTTTTGTAAAAATCTGATATTCAGCTTTCTAGAGTTTTTTTAACTCGATTTTTCATTCCAGAAACGTGAGTTGAGAGTCTCAATTACCCCCATTAATCTCTTTCTACGGCTATAATCTCAACCTTTGAGGAAATTAACCCTTCATAAGGCCGAATCTCGCCTCCTGAGAGCATTAATGTATCTTCATGCAGCGTCATTTCAAACTCCTCATTGAAAACCAGGGTGCTATCGAATTCTCTTTCGTTTAGGCGTTCCAAATAGGGAAAAGAGAATTTTATCGTGCCGACCTGGGAATCCTTTTCCTTCCATCCCCCTATGTATTGATTCATACTTGCATTACCGGCCTGATCACGCACTTCCGCCTCACAGTAAAAGCTAGTGGAAAGATCATATTCGCAAGGGAGAAAGGTAATAAGTGGGCGGGGTGAGCCGTAAGAAATGGTGGTATCCTTATCTTGATACGTTATCTGTTGAATTTCCCAGTTGCCCTCTAGAGATGCAGCAAACCGATTCATTAGTCGCTCGGTTTTTGACAAGCAGCCAGACAAAAGGGTGAAACAGGATATTAGAAGAAAGATGATAAGCTTGTTCATGGCTAGATAATCATTTATTTTAGGTTGGATAAGGTGCTTAAATAAAGGAGCGGATCTCCTAATGGAATTTAGTCCCGCTCCTTTAGTGATCTGGAATATGGTCTTGTTTATTCGCAGTTCAAATAAAATCTCATTCCACTTCCTTGCGACTGGCTTCCTGTATTGTAGTCAGTCCAACAATATTGATTTCGATCACAAGAGGTTGTTCCCATGTTTTTGAAACTATCAGAGATTTCGTCAATGCTCAGAGAAGGACCTACATTGAAAGATAGCCAGTCAGGTGCCCAATCTGGCTTGATTTCTGCACTGAAGAGCTTTACGGAAACATTGATTGGAACTCCCTTGTCGGTTTCTCTGAAGTTAAGTGATATAATTCGCCCTGGGAGGTCGTCGTTCCAAGCATACCATAACGGCTCATTTAGTTGAAACCAATCACTAGGCTCGAATTTATTCCTTTTTCCAGTAAACGTAAACTCCTGGAGAGTAAAAGCGATAGCGTTACTTCCTTGCGAAGGGATATATGCACCTCTTGCGGAACACCAAAACTCTGGCTTCCCATACAACCAACTTTCCCATTTATTCAAATCGGGTACGTTTACTTGCCAGAGCTCTATTACCTGTCCTTCATCGAAGGATTTACTCGCAGGTAAAATTGACGAAGATTTTTCGCTCAAGAAATCCAATATTTCTCCGTTATCTCCACATCTTTCGCTCAAGCCCACCACTATTACAGGGGATTCAGGAGCATCAGAAAGAGAAAGCTTAGCTGCGATATTTTCTTGAGAAAATACCTCAATAGAGTGAACAGTAGAATCCTCAGCATCTTCAGCTGCATAAGTAACCGGAATCGCCACCATCTCCGCCTCCCAATCCTCAATATGCACCGGCACGGCAAACTGCAGGACCGGATAAGCCTCCATCCACCGATCCAACTGCTCAGCCGCAGCCTTAGGGCTGTCGTACTGCTCGGCCAGGGCGTTGGCTAGCTTGGCGCGCAGGGTTTGGCCATCGGAGAAGCGATGATCCAAGTGGTGCTGCCAGAGCACGTCGTAGTCGCCGTCGAATTGCTTGAGGGCCTCGGCCTTGAGCCAGGTGCGGAATTCGGGCTCTTCAACCAAGCGAGAGGTAGCTTGGGCCAAGGTTTTCAGGGTTTGGTTGAGCTCGGTAGGTTGAGGCAGTTGTACCTCAACAGTAGCCTCAGGCTCCAGGGGGGCAGAGTCGCTACAAGCGGTGAAAGCGAAAAGCATGGCCAGCAGGTACGCAGGTACGCAGGTTAATTTTTCTCAAAATCATGGTAAAAACATGTTAAATGATTAAGAAAATGAGCTTTTTAATATCTGAAAGCTGGTTAAAGATATATGATAATAACTTAAAAAATAATTACTTTTCCAACTAAAAAACCGGACAGAAAGGGACAGAAGTGGACAGCTTACTTAGGAGCTTACCCCCCGCTGCGCCGGGTTTCCAGACCCGGTGCCGCGCTAGGTTCGGCGACTCCGCTCGGCCCGGGCTACCCGCGGGAGTGGAGTCCCGAAGACCAGCCGCCTCCGACGATCGGAGTCGTCGGACAGCCCAAGGATTAAGGATCCTATTCCAACTGCCATTCAAGTCCTACTACATACTGATTATAGCCATATTTTCCACGCAAGTCTCCTAATATTCGATATCCATAAAACCTAGGCCGTGTAATCTGATAGGAAATCAGCCCGGCGTATTTTGAAAGATGAAAATACTGTAACTCAGCAATAGCAAAGGGATTTAGTGCCCTTTGGGGGATTCAAAAGCGCCGGGTAAAAAATGCACAAGATTACACACCCTACCCTTATACCTTATCTCCCTTATACCCCTGACCGTTCATATAGGTGAGCCTACCCTATAGCTAGGCTGTGCAGAACTTTTAGAAAAAGTGTGTCTGGTTTTTGGACT
>CAYVAP010000737.1:0-2768 GCA_964449365.1 uncultured Bacteroidia bacterium | reverse complement strand
GCTCAAGGTATAACTAATGCCTTCGGAATGAAGTAATTAACCATTCGAAATTCGCATAAAATTCTGACCACCAGCGCTTTAAATTGCGAATGTAAAGCACTAGGCATTAGTTTCGACCTGGAAAATGTGCCTCTTAGAGCTTCACAGAGATAGTTTGAGTGATACTCATCCCTTACCTAAACGAAAGTGTGCCGTTAATTCCAGGCAAATAGCCCTGATTCGCGGTCCAAGTGTTCGCGTGATGGCTTTAATGTTCGGCTTCGCGTATAGGCTGGTCTTTCGCCCCTTAAGGCCTTCATATTTTAGCAGGATTAGGACATTGAGCTAGAAAAATCGCCTTTTGTGTTACAGATGTGTTACGATCAAAAAAAGCACTTACGACAATGCTGCCGTAAGTGCCTGATCATCAGCGTGGGCCCAGCCGGGCTCGAACCAGCGACCTACTGATTATGAGTCAGTTGCTCTAACCAACTGAGCTATAGGCCCATGATGCGATTGACTCGCGTAGCAAATATACACGGTTTTCACGAGCAGACCAACGCTGAGGTTCATTTGTGGGGCGAATCGCCGGGGGCTGGGGCCGGGGGACGGGCTTGTTGCAGGGCGAGCTGCCGGGAGACTTCGGCTAGCTTGCGCTCGAGCTGCTGAAGACGTAAGTAGAGCAGGAGCAATCCACTACTGAGGCCGATAAGGCTGAGGTAAATGACCATGTCAACTCCGCGCCCGACGCCAAGTTGATTGGCAAGCCAGGTGCTGCTATCGGGAAATACGGTGAAGACCAGCGCCAGGCCCATCACGACAGCGACCAAAGGGCGCATCACAGGCTGCTGTTTCAGACGGATCCAGAATAGCACCAGCAAAAACAGCAGCAGCGGAACGAGGAGGAACTGAATGGGGCGCATAAGGAAGAATTTGGGCATGATGCGCAGAGTATGTCACTGTTCATGACTCCCGCAAAGTATGGTGAGAAGACGCCTGCGCCGTGGGCATCACCACGATATCATTGATGGTCACGTGAGGTGGGGTGTTGGCCACGTAATGGATGACCTCGGCCACGTCGTGCCCGGTGAGCGGCTGCATGCCTTGGTACACCTGATCAGCGCGGTCCTGATCGCCCTTGAAGCGCACCACCGAAAATTCGGTTTCCACTAGGCCAGGGGCCACGTTGGTCACCTTGATCAGATGTGGCAGCAGATCAATGCGGGTGGCCTGAGAGAGCGCATCGGCGGCATGCTTGCTCGCACAATAGACATTGCCATTGGGATAGACCTGTTTGCCCGCGATGGAGGCCACGTTGATGATGTGGCCGTGGCCTTGGGCCACCATGAGCGGAGCTACCGCCCGAGTCATGTACAGCAGGCCCTTGACGTTGGTATCGATCATGCGCTCCCAGTCGTCGATGTCGCCTGCGTGAATGGGGTTGAGGCCCACGGCCAGGCCCGCGTTGTTGACCAGGATGTCGATCTGCCGCCAGCCTTCGGGTAGCTTGGCGATGGTGTTGGCTACGATGTCGCGCTCGCGCACGTCGAAAGCCAGGGTGAGGCATTCGGCTTCGAGGCGCTCGGACAGGTCGTCGAGGCGCTCCTTGCGCCGCCCAGTGAGGATAAGGCGGTAGCCTTTTTGAGCGAAGAGTTCGGCGGTAGCTAGGCCAATACCGGCGGTGGCGCCGGTGATGAGGACGGTTTGAGGCATGGGGATAGTTCGGGGGTTTTGAGTTTTGGGTTTGGGGTTTTGAGTTTTGGGGGTTTTGGGTTTGGGGTTTTGGGGGTTTTGGGTTTGGGGTTTTGGGGTGATCCACAGTGTAAGATCACCTTGATCACTGATCACTGTTCACTGATCACTGTTCATTGATCACTGTTCACTGATCACTGTTCATTGATCACTGAACCCTGAGGTTCACACCAGCACCGCATTTCCCCGCAGGGGGGCAAAGACCTCCGGCACGTGGTGGTATAGCTCCTCCACCAGCTCTATGATCAGCTTGCGCTTGTGGGGGTTGGTGTGGATCAGCTCCATGTCGGCTTCGATGTGGCCGCGTAGGGTGTTGAGGTTGATGTGGCCTTCTTTGTACTGCGACACACGGATATACCAGTGGATCGAAGGCAGATAGACCGGGCGGGTGCGGTATTCCTTCTCGCGGTTCATTAGCTTGAATCTACGGGTGATCGAAACCACTGTAGCGTATTTTTCCTGCTGCACCAGCACTTGCAGGTACAGGGTAAAGAAGATGTGCCAGCGTTGGGCCAGGATCTGGCTCTTGTTGGCACGCAGAAAAGTCTCGGCATAGCGCTCGGCTTGCTCGGGCTGCCCGTTTTCCAGCAGGCACTTGAGGTAAAAGGCCACGAAGCCCGTCTTGTTGTGGTAGTTTTTGGTCTTGCGCATCTCCGGGATGGCCTCTTGCATTAGCTCCAGAGCCTCTTTGTGGCGATTTTCGCGCAGCAGCACGGCGCTGAGGTTGTTGAGGTATTGCAAGTACTCGGTGTTGCGGTGGCGCAGCGAGAGGTAGCCATAGTTGATGGCCGTTTCCCACTCCTGAAACTTCGACTGCAGGATCAGGCGGTTGGCGTAATAATTGACCAGCAGGCGGCGGGAGTAATTTTCCCCCCGCTCGTACATGCGATCCAGCTCGTCGTATATATGTTTTAGCTCATCGAACTCGCGGTAGTTGATGTAGAGGAAGGTCAGGCGAATCACCGCGAGGTGGCGGTTGTGGCCGTCCAGTTGAGCGTCGAAAAAGAGCTGCCGCAGCCAGGTTTCCCAGCGGCGGG
>CAYVAP010000736.1:0-2768 GCA_964449365.1 uncultured Bacteroidia bacterium | reverse complement strand
CTGAAGCTCTAAGAGGCACATTTTTCGGGTCGAAACTAAAGGCTGGTGCTTTGCATTCGAAATTCGTGATCAGCAATTCGTAATTGGAAGCGCTGCTGATCAATGTTTTATACCAATTTTGAATGGTTAATGACTTAATTCCAAAGGCACTAGCTTTTCTACATTGGCTCACTCAGTGGCCGCCCAAGCGGCTATATTTACTTTCAACTTCGCCTGAACATCACAGCCAATCATTTGGTTGATTTGTGTATATCGAACACAAATTTAGCATATTTACTGGCTATATCCAAGCAGCATGAAGTATCTCAAGCTCGCGGGCGCCGCCCTCAATCAAGTGCCGCTCGCTTTCTCGCACAACGTGCACAACATCATCGGGGCCATTGAGGCTGCTCGCGCCGAAGGGGTGTCGATCCTCTGTCTGCCCGAGCTGTGCCTCTCGGGGTATGGCTGCGAAGATACCTTTTATGCTCCATACGTGTGGCGCGACTCGCTGCGCGGCTTGGCGGAGGTGGCCCGCCATACGGTAGAGATGACGGTGAGTGTAGGGCTGCCCATGGCGTTCGAAAACGCGGTGTTCAATGTTGTGGCCCTCATCCACGACACCCAGGTGCTGGGCTTCGTGGCCAAGCAAGAGCTCCCCGGCGATGGCATCTATTACGAGCCGCGCTGGTTCAAACCCTGGCGAGAGGGCTTGGTGGCATCGTATGAGTGGGAAGGGCAGAGCTATCCCTTCGGCGACCTACTCTTTGAAGTAGGAGGGGTACGTATCGGCTTCGAGATCTGCGAAGATGCCTGGAACGGTATTCGCCCTGCGCAGCGACACTACCAAAACAACGTCGACCTGATCCTCAACCCTAGCGCCTCCAACTTTGCCTTTGGCAAAAGCCAGACCCGCGAAATGCTGGTGCGCGAGGCCTCTCGAGGCTACTCCTGCACCTACGTTTACAGCAATCTGCTGGGCAATGAGTCGGGCCGCATCGTCTATGACGGCGACATTCTGATCGCACAGAGCGGCGATCTGCTGGGCCGCAACCGACGCTTTAGCTACGAGGCGTACCAGATTTTGAGCGCGGTGGTCGACCTGGAGCGCCCGCGTTTGCAGCGCCGCAAATCCTTCAATTTCGAGCCTGAGATCCCCAAGCATCTGATCAAGGTGCCGTATCGCTACGCGGAGGCCGACCCACACGCCTTTCAGCCCACCATTGCCTTACACGAGAGCAAGTGGGATGAGTTTTACCTAGCCGAGACGCTGGCCCTTTTTGACTACATGCGCAAAAGCCGCAGTAGGGGTTTTGTACTATCACTTTCGGGGGGAGCCGACTCCTCGACCTGTGCGGTGCTGTGTGCGCGGGCTATTCAGCGGGCGAAGGAAGAGCTGAGCGAAGCGGCATTTCGGGAAAAATTGGCCTACGCCCACCTCGACGACGATCAACCCTGGGAAAAGCAACTCCTCACCTACGTCTATCAAGGTACGGCTAACAGTGGCGAGGCTACCCTAGAGAGCGCCAAAGAGTTGGCGCTGGGCCTCGGGGCGACCTTTCACCACTGGGAAGTGGAGCATGTGCATCAGAGCTACCTCGGTCTGGCCGAGCAAGCGATGGGCCGGCAGCTCACCTGGGAGCAAGATGACATTACCTTGCAAAACATTCAGTCGCGTTTGCGGGCTCCTGGCATCTGGATGCTGGCCAATCTGCACAACGCTCTGCTGATCACCACCTCCAATCGCTCCGAAGCGGCTGTGGGCTATGCCACCATGGACGGCGACACCTCGGGGGGATTGGCTCCGCTCGGGGGGATCGACAAGTGGAGCTTGCTAACGTGGCTGCGCTGGGCCGAAGATGCGCTCGATATCCCGGCGCTGCGCTACGTCAACGCGCTGCAGCCCACCGCCGAGCTGCGCCCTGCCGATGCCACTCAGAGCGATGAAGGCGACTTGATGCCTTACAAGATTCTCGACGAAATCGAGAAGTGTGGCATCCGCGATTACCAATCGCCTGTGGAGGTATTTCGCAGCCTGCGGGGGCGCTACCCCGATCAGGAACTCAAGCGCTACATCGTCAAGTTTTTTCGGCTCTGGAGCCGCAACCAGTGGAAGCGCGAGCGCTATGCGCCCTCCTTTCATCTCGATGACGCCAACCTCGACCCCAAAACCTGGTGCCGCTTTCCGATCTTGAACGGAGGCTTCGAAAAAGACTTGGAAGCATTGGAGCGCTACGTAGCGGAATTGGAGCCAATGGTGAAGGAAGCAACTAATTCTGAAACACATCAGTCCAGAACTCATTCTTATTGATGCGCAGGGCATTGAGGGTAGGACTTTTGGCACTGATGACCAGCGAGTAGCTCTTGCGCGGGCCAAAGGGAATCCAGCGAAAGGAAAGTTGCCAGCAGTGCAGGTCGCGAAACACGCTGAAGGTGGTGTTGGCAAATTCCTGCTGGACAATGTCATAGCCTGTGGTGTACTGGATTTTCCATTTGCTGCCAAAGCGCAGGTCGCCGCTGAGGTTTACCGTCGAGGTGATCGTGGACTCCAGCCCTGGCTTGTTGTAGCTTAGGTTGTAGCGCAGGTTGATGCTCCAGGGGATGGTAAAATCGACGTATTTTTGATAGTTGCGCTGCGCTTCCTGAAACTGCACCTCGTTGAAGTTCTCCGTGTCCCCCCGAGCTTTGTCCTGCTTTGCCTGAAAAGAGGTTGATACGCTGACCTGGGCACGAGTAAGGCGGCCTAGCTGTCCGGTTTCATTCACCAGAAAGCGATCGAAGCGGCGCGG
>CAYVAP010000735.1:0-2773 GCA_964449365.1 uncultured Bacteroidia bacterium | reverse complement strand
TCTCACCTCTCGCTTCTCACCTCTCGCAGCGCAGCGGTCCCGCTACGCCATCACCTTGGGAGCCGCAGCGCGGATCTCATCATTGGCAAAGTCGCTGTACTGAGCAAAGTTATCGTTGAACTTTTGGGCCAGCTCTTTGGCTTTCACGTCGTAAGCGGCCTGGTCGGCCCAAGTGTTGCGTGGATTGAGCACCTCGGGGGGTACCTCTGCGACCTCGGTGGGCACGGCCAACCCAAAGATGGGATCGGTTGCGTAGGCGACCTCATCGAGCTTACCCTCCAGGGCTGCGGTGATCATGGCGCGGGTGTAGCGGAGCTTCATGCGTGAGCCGGTGCCGTAGGGGCCGCCCGTCCAGCCTGTGTTGATCAGCCACACGCGCGTGCCGTGCTCGCGGATTTTTTCGCCCAGCATCTCGGCATACTGCGTCGGATGCAAAGGCAGGAAAGGCTCGCCAAAGCAGGACGAAAACACCGTAACCGGCTCGGTGATGCCCTCTTCGGTACCGGCCACCTTGGCTGTGTAGCCCGAAATGAACTGGTACATGGCTTGGCCGGGGGTCAGCTTCGAAATGGGCGGCAAGACCCCAAACGCGTCGCAGGTAAGGAAGAAGATGTTCTGCGGAATGCTTCCCACCGACGGCTCCACCGCATTGGCGATGTGGTGGATGGGGTAGGACACGCGGGTGTTTTCGGTAACCGAGGTATCGTGAAAGTCAATGCGACGGGTACCCTCCACGAAACGGGTATTTTCTACCAGCGCATTGAACTTGATGGCCTCCCAGATTTCGGGTTCTTTTTTGGCCGTAAGGTCGATACACTTGGCGTAGCAGCCTCCTTCGAAGTTGAAGATTCCCGTTTGGGTCCAGCCGTGCTCATCGTCGCCGATCAAGCCGCGCTGCGGATCAGCCGAGAGGGTGGTCTTGCCCGTACCAGAGAGGCCAAAAAATACCGCCGTGTCGCCCTGCTCTCCGACATTGGCCGAGCAGTGCATCGGCAAAACGCCCTGCTGAGGCAGCACGTAGTTCATCACGGTGAAGATGCCCTTCTTGATCTCGCCGGTGTAGCCACTGCCTCCGATCAGAATGGTCTTTTCAGAGAAATTGAGGATGGCAAAGTTGTGCTGACGGGTGCCATCTTGCTCAGGATCGGCGTAAAACTCAGGCGCAGCGATCACTGTCCAGTCGGGTGCAAAGTCGGGTAGTTCTTCCGCAGTGGGGCGAATGAACATGTTGTCGGCGAAAAGATTGGCCCAGGGCAGGGTGTTGATCACCCGCACCTTGAGGCGGTAGGTAGGATCTGCCCCCGCGTAGAGGTCGCGCACATAGAGGTCGCGGCCTTGCAAAAAGGCTTGTAGCTTGCCCTTGAGCTGGGCAAAGTACTGGGGCTCGATGGGCTGGTTGATCGACCCCCACCAGATGCGGTCTTCGGTGGTTTGGTCGCGCACGATAAACTTATCCTTGGGAGCACGCCCCGTAAACTCCCCGGTATCGACACAGAGGGCACCGTTGTCAGCCATTTGCCCCAACCCCAGCCGTATCGTCTCTTCGACCAGACTAGCCGCAGGCAGGTTCCAGTGTACCTGACCAGGGTGAAAGATTCCAGACGAAGCAAGGCCGATTTTGGGTTGATTTTCAGTGAAACTCATGTGAAGGTAGAATTTAATAGCAAAAACGATTGAGAGGAAAGCAAAGCTATGCGCCAAACAGGCAGGAAGCACAAATATAAATAACCGTCGCAATTCTCCTTTTTTGCAGGGAATGGCAACGGAAACAGGTAGTCTTTACCAAATTTGTACGCGGGCCTGCACCTGTTTGGACAAGCAGGAAAGGTGGGTGAAGGCAATTAAGGATGTGTCAATCAGGCGTGGCACTATAAAAGAAAAAAAATTCAGGCATGCAAGTCTTCCTGATCGAAAATGCCAAAGGTCAATCGGGCCGCCTCCATGGGGAGGAAACTCGTCATTGTCGCAAAGTGCTGCGCCATGAGGTAGGAGACGAAATCCACGGCGTAGATGGGCAGGGCCATTACTTCCGAGCGCGCATCGAGGCTTTCGAAAAAGACGAGACGCGGCTACGGCTGCTCGATCGGGTTGAGGAATGGGGCGAGCATGGGGGTAGCCTTTGCCTGGGGGTTTCGCCCCTGCGCCTGCGCGATCGCTTCGAATTCGTGATCGAAAAAGCCGTCGAATTGGGGGCCACCCACATCGTGCCGCTCAGTTGTGCTCGCACCGATAAGTACAAAGCCAAATTCAAGCCCGAACGCCTGCACACCCTCTTGTTCACGGCTCTCAAGCAGTGCAAGCGCTCCCGTCTGCCCGAGCTACGGCCCCTCACTCCCCTGGACGATTGGCTGGCCCAGCCTCTGCTCGGACCCGGCTATCTGGCCTACTGCGACGATGACTTACCTCGGCAGCCCTTGGCACAGGCCTTGAGCCAGCATCCTCAGCGCCAGGCCACGCTGCTGATCGGCCCGGAGGGAGACTTTACCCCCGATGAAGCCCGGCAGGCTCAAGCCGCAGGCTATCAGCCGATCACCCTGGGCGACAACCGCCTGCGCACCGAGACCGCAGCCATGCATGCCTTGAGTTTGGTGAAGGGCAGTTGGGGGTATTGAGGGAGTTCGGAGTGGGGAGTTCGTGGTGGGGGGCGGGGAGTAAAATTATACTGGTGCTTCGCATTCGAAATTCGTAATCAGGAATTCGTAATCGAAAGTGCTTCTGGTCAATGTTTTATGCGAATTTTGAATGGTTAATTACTTCATTCCGAAGGCACTAG
>CAYVAP010000734.1:0-2775 GCA_964449365.1 uncultured Bacteroidia bacterium | reverse complement strand
CATAGCTACTGCCTGGCGCAGTAGTAGCGATGGTGTCGGTACCTTCCATCCAGTAAAAGGTATTCGGGAGTACTGTGTTTAGGAATCCGATATAATCTAGCGTAATGGGCAGTCCTTCACAGGCCCCAATAGGAGCCGCCCCAATCATTCCCCCCAAACTATCCGTCGAGATACTCACCGTCTGGGTCGCCGTATCGCTACAGCCCACCGCGTTGCTGGCCGTGAGGGTAACGTCATATAAGTCACTAGGCTTGAACACCCGCTCCGGATCAGGCTGGGTATTTTCGGCATCATCCCCAAACTCCCACAAATAGCTCACCGCGCCGGTGGAGGCATTGGTGAAGAAGACCGGGGTATTCTCGCAGCTGCCGTCGGTGGCGAAGGTAAAGGCCGCGTCGGGCAGGGCGGGCAGATCGACGCTCACCGAGGCGGTGCAGGCCGGGAAGCCGCCGCCCTGGATGATCAGCTCGAAGTCGTAGCTGCCCGCAGCCAGGGTGGCGGTGGTGATGGAGGTGGCCGTGCCGCTGCCCAGCAAGACGCCGTCCTGGTAGAAGGCATAGCTGCTGATGGGCGTGGGCGGGAAGTAGTTGGACTGATCCAGCAGGGTAAGCTGATAGCCGCCGCTGACGCAGGCCACGGTGTACTTGAGGTCGGCGATGTAGGGCACCGTGTCGGTCACCGACTTGGTCAGCAGGCAGGTATCGCCGCCTACCACGTATCGCACCCGGTAAACGAAGCGATAGCTCCCTGCCTCAGTAAAGGTGGCCTCGAGGTCGTTGTTGCCGTTGCTCAAAGTCACGTTGGCCTGAGACGGATAGCCCCAACTGGGATCGAAGCCCGCGCCGGTGTAGCTGCCCTGGTAGCTGAGGGTGCCACAGTCGCTCAAGCCGCCGGCGATGCTCAGGGTCTCGCTGACGATGCAGGTGCTGGTGTCGCAGTCCTCCTGGATCTGGACGGTGTTGGTTTCGTCCTTGCAGCCATTGGGGCCCGTCACCTCGACGTAGTAGCCGCCAAAGGCGCTGGGGGTGTAGGTATCACAGCTTGGGCAAGGCCCCTGCACCGTGCCACTGCCATCAAACCACTCGTAGGTATCGATGGGCGCATAGCCTGATTGGGCGGTGGCGGTGAGCTGCACCGTGGGCACCACGCCACAGCCTTGGAAGGGACCGGCCGGCGTGAGGTTGGCCACCGGCGCCGGCTCTACCACGATCGCGCGCGTGGCATAGCTGGTATCGGGGCAGCCGGTGCCGCCATAGACCGTGAGGGTAACGGTGAAGCTCAGCTCATTGGGGTCGAGCACGGTATAAGTGTGGGTCGTACCGGGGGTTCCATTGGCGCTACTGCCATCGCCAAAGTCCCACTCATAGGTGGCCCCAGTGCCGGGCGAGATCACGTTGAGGGTATCAAAAACGACCTGCTCCCCGCGACAGACCGTGTCAGGCGCGTCGATGTTGACCTGTGGCCCCGGCTGGATCAGCACCTCTAGGGTGTCGTAGTAGAAGAGGCCACACTTGCGCACCCGCACGATCAGATCGGCCAGGGTGGGGACGCTCACGTTGTTCCACAGCACCTCGATCGCGCGGGTGCCGTCGCCGTCGGAGACGCTGCCCAAGGCCGCATCTTCGATGAACCACTCGTACGATTCGCCGTTGGGATAGATGCTCACGTAGTCCTGGTAGCTGTTGTCGCAGGTGACCGCTGGCCCACTGATGGTGGGATCGACCTGGGGCGCATAGAGGGTCTTGCTAGTCCAGGGCGAAGCGCAGTAAGGCGCCGTCTGCAAGCGCCGCCGCACCCGGATCACGTAGGGACCACTCCCCGTAAAGGTGGCACTGGTCTGCGAGCCACTGATGGGCGAGACCGAGACCCCCACGGGGTCCCACTCGAAGATGGTACCCGGTATCGCCTGCTCGGCATAGAAAGTCTCAGGCGTGCCAGGACAGATGGTATCGGGACCGACGATGTTGTCGGGGGCGGGGGGGGAGGCCAGGAAGAAGGGGTCGACTTCTGCCCCGCCGTCGGTGGCATCCGGGGGAGACTGACCCATCAACTGCCCCCGCAAACCGAAGCATCCCCAAAGGAGCCACGGAAGCATGAAGTAAGGTTGAGTTTTCATAAGCAAGTGAAGAAAGTTCGAAGGTCTCAGGTTAAAGTTCGCTGACCATTCCGGAATCAAGGGCTAGCATTACTTGAGGCGTTTTTTACTCCGTAGCCCCCTCAAGAAGGCAGTTAGACAGGGTTGAGCGAAGCTCAACCGAAAGAGGATTCCCCCTGGAGGGGGACACAGGGGGGGGACTGGCAACCTAATTGAGGCATTTTCTCTGATGATCGAAGCTTTACAAAGGGAGGCGTAGCACCCGAAAACGGAATGGTTAGCAGTCCACTGGACATCATCCATTCAGACAGAATTTCAAGATTCACAGGATCATAAGCACCTGAAAGCCATCTTGTTAATCTTGTCCCATCTTGTCCCATCTTGTCCAACAAACGAACGCGCCAAAGGCTGATGTCCAGTAGGACGAATGGCTAGCAAGTTCAAAATTGAAAAGACTGACGGTCAGCCGATTAAGATCCAGCTGATTGATCAAAAGATTCGTCTCGAAAGCGTGAGTAGAATAGTGAAAACACCATAGATAGAGTGCAGCCCACTTGAGTACTCAAGTAGCTAGCGCCCTCGGAATCAAGTAATTAACCATTCGAAATTCGCATAGCATCTTGATCAGCAGCACTTTCAATTACGAATTGCTGATTACGAATTTCGAATGCGAAGCGCTA
>CAYVAP010000733.1:0-2778 GCA_964449365.1 uncultured Bacteroidia bacterium | reverse complement strand
TTCCTATCAGATTACACGGCCTACCCTTATACCTTATTCCCTTATACCCCTAGCCGTTCATATAGGTAAGTTGAATGAATTAACCCACTTTCACCTATGGCAAAGTGCCTAACATTTGATTCACATAATGACAGAGGATAGTTTAGTCTCAGGGGTAAGTCCCCAGGAGAACAAGAAAAATAAGCGCAAGGGTTCCCAGGACCAAGGCCGTAAGCGCGGGAGGGTTTTAAGAACAAGAGTCCTGATCGTATGCGAGGGAAATACGGAAAAAGCCTACTTCGATGGCCTGAAAGAGACCCTCACCAAAGACATCGCTATTGATGTAAAAGCGATTGGAAAAGACCCTTGTGAGCTCTTGCAAAAGGCCAGGGAACTCAGGGATAAAGCCGAGCGCAAGAATCAGCCCTACGACGAGATCTGGCTGGTCTTTGACCGGGATGAGGTATCGCCTGCAAACTTACAGCAAGTGCTGAAAGAAGCTCAGGCGGAGGGATTCAACGTGGCCTTTTCCAATCCCAAATTTGAGCTGTGGTTGCTCTTGCATGATCAAGCTTGCTGATGATCACTATTCATTGATCATTGATCCCTGATCCCTGATCCCTGATCCCTGATCCCTGTTCAGGGGTTGTCCGCAGCAGGAGCAGAAGGCATCGCCGTCGTTTTTATGTCGCTTGGCGCGCTCTATTTCCTCGGTGGTGCCAGCGGCCAAGATCCCCGTAGGCAGGGCAAAAAGTCCGATGCCCAGGATGGCAATCACCCCGCCGAGGAGCTTTCCCAGCGGGGTGATGGGGTAGATGTCGCCGTAGCCAACGGTGGTCAGCGTGGCTACGCCCCACCACATGGTGGCCGGGATGCTCACGAACTGCGTGCCCTCCACGTCGCGCTCAACGTAATACATCGCACAGGAAACTATTAGTAACAGAAACAGGATGAAAGTCAGGCTGACGAGCAGCTCATCTCTTTTGGCCCGGAAGACGTGGCCAACGACCTGCAGCGCCAATACATAGCGGAAAAGTTTCAGTAAGCGAAAGAGGCGAAAAAGGCGCAGGATGCGGATAAAACGGGCGTCAAAATAGGCCCCCGCCGCTGCGAATAGTCCAGCATAAAAGGGGAGAATGGCCAGCAAATCGATGATGGCCGAGGCCGAAAGAAAGTAGTGCAGCCGTCCCCAGAACGGATGGGCATAGGCTGGGTCCTCGGTGATGGCCCACAGCCGCAGTAGGTATTCGACTGAAAAAATCGCTACCGAGAAAATCTCAAACGCGTAAAATTGCGCTCGATATGCTTCGTGCAGCGATGGCACCGAATCCAGCACGATGGCTAGCACGTTGAGCGAGATCAGCGTGATCAGCCCCAGGTCCAAGAACCAGCCCGCATCGCGGTGGCTACCCGGTACGATGAGGGTTTGATAGATGGATCGCTTAAGCTGTTGCATAACTGAGAAGAGCTAATCCTTGGGCTCGCGGGGCTTCGTAAGCCGAGCTCATTGGTGCTTCGTGATTTCCTCCAGCTCCAGCAAGGCTGCCTCCCATTGCTTAGTGGTCTGCTCGATGGTTTTGATCAGGGTGTCGTGTTCGTTTTGCAGGCCGCTGAGCTGGCCAAAGTTGGCGGCTACTGCAGGATCAGCCATTTGCGTTTCCAGCTCGGCCAGCTTGGCTTCCAGCTTCTCGATGCGTTTTTCCAGGTTTTGTCGCTCGCGGTCGAGCTTTTTGTGGCGGTTTTTGAGCTGCTTCTGCTCGGCGAAGTTCAGCGGTGATAGTTCCGAGTTCGAAGTTGAAGGTTGAGGGTTACGCCCGTTTCCGGCTGGCGATGACTTCTCTTTTCCATTCTGCCTGCTAGCCTCTGACAACGAAGTGGTCTGACCTCTGACTGCTGTCTTCTCCTGCTCTTCTTTTTTGGCGTACCAATCGGCCCACTCGTCGTAGGTGCCGGGGTACTCTTTGATCTGATGGTTTTCGATGTACCAGATCTTGTTGGCCACTTTTTGCAAAAAATAGCGGTCGTGGGAGACGATCACGTAGGTGCCTTCGTAGGCGTTGAGGGCGTCGACCAGGATCTGAATGCTCTGGATGTCGAGGTGGTTGGTAGGCTCGTCGAGCAGCAAGAAGTTGGCTTCCGACATGAGGGTTTTGGCCAGGGCCACGCGGCTTTTTTCGCCGCCGGATAGCACCTGGATTTTTTTGTCTACCTCTTCGCCGGTGAACATAAAGCAGCCCAAGATGGTGCGAATCTGCTGCTCGGTTTTGTCTGCGATGCTCTGCTCTGCTTCCTGCAGGATGGTATTCTTCAGCGTGAGTGCCTCTAGCTGATGCTGAGCAAAAAAGCTGGGATGCACGTGGTATCCCTCTTCGCGCTGACCATTGAAGGGCTCGCGGTTGGCCAGGATGCGTAGCAGGGTGGATTTGCCCAGGCCATTGGCCCCGATGAGGGCGATCTTGTCGCCTCGGTTGATGGTGGCCCCGGTGTGGCGCAGGATGACCTTCTGGTCATATGCCTTGTTGATATCGTGCAGGCGCAGCACTTCCTTGCCGGTTTGCTGCCGGATGCTAAAGCGGATGCTCAGATCGACCACTTCCTCTTCGGGCGCTTCGATGCGTTCAATTTTGTCGAGCTGCTTCATCTTGGACTGAGCCTGCCGGGCCTTGGTGGCCTTGGCTTTGAAGCGCTCGATGAAGCGCTCCTGATCAGCGATGTATTTCCGCTGGTTTTCGTAGGCCCGCTGATGCAGGGCCATGCGCTCTTCTTTTTCCTGGAGGTAAAAGCTGTAGTTGCCGCTGT
>CAYVAP010000732.1:0-2782 GCA_964449365.1 uncultured Bacteroidia bacterium | reverse complement strand
CGCCTTCTAGGGGTACTTTCCAGATGTCGCCTTCGGCTGTGAAGACGAGGGTGTTCTGATGAAGGTCGGGATGCTGGTAGTATCCTTCGAATCCTTGGGCGAAGACTTGGATTGAGCCAGTCCAAAGCAAAAGGATAAGCCTTAAAAACATAGATAACTTTGATTGCATAACGATACGCTTCTATTTTTGATGGATGACTCCTAAAAGTCAGGTCTTGGTGCCAATAATTGCCTTAGCTGGACTTTAGGAAGGCTCAAAGAATAACTTCCCCTTTTTGTTTCACGCAGATCTAGGATGCCCCGGCAAGCCGGGGTAGGCGCAGAGGCGCAGAGTAAAAAGTTGATAAACAGGGGGTGTATTTCATTGCCTAACATGGAACAAGGGAGGTTATTTTTGGACTGTTACTTAACCTGCATGAGGCCTAGCTTAGAAGTGAGTAGAAGTAAATCGTACTAATAAAAATCCTTCTGCTCCATCACCCACATGAATTTACGCTGGTCTAAGGTGAACGCCCGTTCGTTGCGCCGTAACACCAGTTCCAGGGTGTCGGCTCCGGCCACCCCTTGCCAGATGAATTGATCGGCTCCCCTAGCTTCAACTTTTCCGTCAAAAACAAGCGTCGTGTCAAACCGAGGCTTGATGGTCAGGTTCATGGCGCTATCCAAGGTGAAATTGACCTGTTGGAAGTTGGATGTGCCGTTAGTAATGTGCCCATAGCCAGTGCCAGGCGATTGTCTCGGGCTGATGACGATACGGTTCCAGCGCGTGGTATCGGTTGGGGATAGTTGTTCCTCTCCATTTCGCTTAAAACGATCCACATCAAAAGCCCCCTCGATGGCCAGTGGGGTGAACTGTTTGCTTTCTTGATAATAATCGTAGCCGTTGTAGAAGGTGTAACCAAAAGCGTAAACCAAGAAGGCCACTTTTAGTCCAATGCGGAGATACTGCTGCCAGGCTTTGTCAAAATAAGGCGCTATGGCAACGGGTGTAGTAGGTCGGTTCAGTAAAAAGTTTAGCAGTCGTCCACGATACTCAAGCAGTAAATACAAAATGATCAGCATCAAGAAGAATGAGAAGAGCTTCACGGGAACCCCGTAAAACAGGTTTAGCAGGAACACGTTGCCCATGACCCCCACCAAAACCAGCAAGCCTAACAGTAGGGTTCTGCGAAACAGGATCAGCAATCCGCCCAGCGTTTCAAGCAATCCTCCGAAAAATTGATAAGGCGCAGAATATCCCAAATACATCCAGGTGAAACGCATCGGAGTAAATTCTCCCAGCGGCGTATAAAATTGGGCCAACGAAGGATAGGGCATTTGTTGAACGAATAATTTCGAAATGCCGTAGCTGAACATAATAAACGCGAGATAATACCTCAACCCAATCTTAAGCCCGCTATTGAGCTGCTGGTATTGCTGTCGCTTTCGGTCCCATACCGACCATACCAGGGTAACCAGCAACGCTATGCTCAGATAGGCCACATTCAGCATCCAATCATCCAGCGTATCGCCACTTCCCGTCGGGGGATGCTCCCAGCGGGGCGTATCGTGCAACCTCAGGATGTAGTTTTGCAGAGAAAAAGAGGGATAGTAGTAATATTTGGACAGATGACTACCAACGGAGGGAATGAAAGACCAAACGGAGGTCTTCAATACAAAGAACACGAAGATAAACCTGAAAGCTACCCGTTTCCAGACGCTCCATGGTTCGGTAGATTCATTTTCAGGGTTCATTGCTTATTTTTTATTGAATTGGCAATCAGCTGATTGTTGATCCCAACGGCAGCCATCATGCCCGAGTGGGCGGCCCAGATGATCTGGCCCATGCTCTGGTCGGAAAGGTCCCCCACGGCATAGACGCCAGGTTGGCTGCTTTGCATGAAGCGATCGGTCGTCACCCGGCCGGTGTCATCCAGTTCGCAGCCCAGCGACACGGCTAAGTCGGTCTGGTAAGTGGTGTTGGCATGCAGGTAGATTTGGGCAAACTGTTGGCGGCTGCCATCGGCAAAGATTGCGGTGCAGCTCGCGGGCTCCCGGCTGGCCTCCACCGCGCGCAGGTCGGTAGCTATCAGCTCAATCTGCTGCTTTTGCAGAAAGTCAGCCAAAGGCCCCGGCAGTTCGGGCTGCCCCTGCACACAGAGGCTCAGCCGCTCGCACCAGTGGCGGAGCGAGGCCAGCAAGCCGAGGCCATCAAACCCTTCGCTGAACAGCAGGGTGTGCCCTTGGCGACTTTCGAAGCCATGACAATAAGGGCAGTGATGCACGTAAGCGCCCCAGAGCGAGGCCAGGCCTTCGATGTCAGGCAGGCGGTCAGTGGCCCCGGTAGCCAGCACCAGTTGTTGGGCTTCAAAGGTTTCGCCCGCGTCCGTGTTCACCCGCATGGTTCCATTCTCTTGGGTGATTGCTGGGACCCTGCCTGATTGGAGTTGCAGGTAGTCTCGATAGGGGGCCAATTGCTCCCTGACCTGCTGCAGCACCCGAGCGGGTGCTGCTCCCTCCATGCCGAAAAGGTTATGCGCCTCCCGGGCAAAGCGGTTGCGCGGCTGTCCCGCATCAATCACCAATACCCGCCGCAGGCAGCGGGCCAGCGAGAGCGCCGCCGACAGGCCCGCGTAGCTGCCGCCGACCACCACCACGTCGTAGGTATCCCTGGTCGCAGAGGACGAAAACGCCTCACGCCATTGCGGCAGCAACTGAGTGAGGCCTTCTAAGTCGGCCAGGGAAAAGCCGAGCAAGCCCAGGTTGGCTTGGTGCAGGAAGGTTTCGCGGTTCATGGGAGGGA
>CAYVAP010000731.1:0-2784 GCA_964449365.1 uncultured Bacteroidia bacterium | reverse complement strand
GAGGTTGAGAGTAGGAGACTGTACGTCTCCAAGTCTTAGAATCTCAGAATCTCAGAATCTCACTATCTCAGGATCTCACTATCTCAGAATCTCACCATCTCAGGATCTCACCATCTCAAAACCCCCATACCCCACCATCTCACCATCCCTCCTTGATCTAAAACGAGATCTCTCACCGAATCGGAGAAGTTATTTTTCTCGCGTTCCTTAAATGGTAATCAGAGGATAAAATAAACTGGGTTGGCTCGCCTATGCAAGCCAACCAGCGAAAATTGAAGATGTGCCTACGCAAAGGCTCTACTTGCGTACGTCTCCCTTGTTGCGCACTCGGCTGATCTTGACCATGTTGGTGAGGCCATGCTCGTGGAGGGGCATCGAGCCGGTGTTGATCATCACTTGCCCTGGCTGCACCAGATCGTGGGCTTTGAGGATCTCGTGGACGTCCTGTATGGTATCGTCAGTGCTGATGAATTTGTCGTAGACGAAGGCGCGCACCCCCCAGACGAGGTTGAGCATGGTCTGCACCTGTCGACTGGGAGTGAAGGCGTAGATGTGCGCCTTGGGGCGGCAGCGGGAGAGTTGCAGGGCCGTGTAGCCCGAACGGGTCATCCCGACCAGGGCGCTAGCGTCGGTCTCTTGTGAGAGCTTGCAGGCCGTTACGATGATCGAGGTACTGAGTGGCTCGGCTCCTTCGGGGATGGTATCCATGTGTCGGTAGTAGATATTGTCATCCTCGCGCTCTACGCTTTGCAGAATGCGATTCATGCTAGAAACCACCCGCACGGGGTATTTGCCTACCGAGGTTTCGCCTGAAAGCATGACTGCGTCGGCGCCGTCGACCAGGGCATTGGCCACATCATTGGCTTCGGCGCGGGTGGGGCGCGGGTTTTCGATCATAGACTCCATCACCTGAGTAGCTACGATCACGGGTTTGCCCTCGCGGTTACATTTTTTGATGATGCGTTTTTGCCAGGCGGGGACCTCTTCCATGGGGATCTCCACCCCCAAATCGCCGCGCGCGACCATGATGGCATCGGAGGCCCGGATGATCTCGTCGATGTTTTCGAGGGCCTCGGGCTTTTCTACCTTGGCGATAATCTTGCTCACCCCATTTTTGAGGCGAATGAGCTCTTTGAGAAGTTTGATGTCGTCGGCGGTACGCACAAAGGAGAGGGCCAGCCATTCGACATTGTGCTTGATGGCAAAGTCGATGTCGCGAAAGTCTTTTTCAGTGATGGTCGGCTCGGAGATGTTGGTCTGCGGGAGGTTGACCCCCTTGCGCTTTTTGATCTCTTCGCCGACGATAATCTCTAGCTTGACGCGGTTTTTGTTGTTGGTCTCGATCACTTTGGCCTCGACCTTTCCGTCGTCGAAGAGCACCGGATCGCCAGGCTTCACGTCTTGGGCGATGGTGTCGTAGACGACGGGGATCTCGCCATCAGTGAGCTCGGTGATGTCGGAGCGCAAGGTGACGAGCTGCCCGGCCTTGATAGGGAAGGGCTCGGCTAGCTCGCCAATGCGGATCTTGGGCCCTTGCAGGTCTTGCAAGATGGCGATGTTGGTGTTATATTTTTCGTTGATTTCCCTGACCATGCACAGCGACTGCTCGTGGGTGTCGTGATCTGCGTGGGAGAAGTTGAGGCGAGCGACGTCTAGACCGGCTTCGACCATGGCGAGCAGGGTTTTTTTGTCGGCACAGGCCGGGCCGATGGTGGCAACGATTTTGGTGCGGCGAAGGTGGAACAGTGTCAAGGCAGTATGTGATTAGTGGATAAATGATCACTGAGATCGACAGCCGAGCGGATGGCTCCTGGCTGGCTCAGTGCCTGCAAGATGGCGTATGTATCAGGACCAGGATGAGGGTGCAAATACCTCACCACAAAGAAAAAAGGAAAGGGCTTGGCGAGCTGAGGCAGCCGATCGCGGCGACCATCAGTCAGAATATACTCCACATCGGGGTCGGTCTCTCCGTCTGTGTACCAATACAAGGGTCCCGGCCCGGACTGGGCCCTTGGGTCCACAAAGAGCGTCGGAGGTGCTTCAGCGCTGAGAGGAGCGGCGGCCCCCGCCGGCGGGGTATCCCATTTGAGGGCCAAAGATAGGGCAGAGTTGAATGTGTGACAAAGCTTATGCGCTGGGGCTTCACTAACCACGCCGAGCAGCAGGTATTGGTGGTGCGGAAGCGATTCTGTTTGGAGGTGTTTCTTCAATTTGCTTAGCTTGCAGCCAAATTAAAAAAAATCAACTTTGGTTGATCAAGGGCAAATGTTATTTGTTTTATATTTGCCCAAATTTTTTCACAGCGATTAATACATCGTTAACCCTCTAACCTACCAAATGTATGGCAGCTAGCATCGAAGAAAAGGTAAAGGAAATCATCGTGGACAAGCTTGGTGTAGAAGCTTCTGAGGTTACGCCTGAAGCCAGCTTTGCAAATGATCTGGGTGCAGACTCGCTCGACACCGTCGAGCTGATCATGGAATTCGAGAAAGAATTTAACCTAAGCATCCCTGATGAGGCCGCTGAGAAAATCGTCACCGTGGGCGATTCGATCGAGTACCTCAAGTCCAACGCCGAACAATCGTAAGAAACCCCCGATACATGCAACAAAAAAGGGTTGTTATCACCGGTTTAGGTCCATCGACCCCGATTGGGAACACAGTCTCTTCCTATTGGGAGGGGCTGTCCCAAGGCGTGAGCGGGGCAAACCTGATCACTCGCTTCGATACAGAGCACTTCAAGACTCGGTTTGCCTGCGAGCTCAAGGGATTTGATGCCCTCGAT
>CAYVAP010000730.1:0-2789 GCA_964449365.1 uncultured Bacteroidia bacterium | reverse complement strand
ACTCCGCCACCATTTGGCGCACTTCCAAAGAATCTGCAATTTCCCGCCAAATTCCTCCTCTGTGCCCAAAAACCGCCAAGCCCTCATCCGCTACCACGCCCTCGATGCCTGCTTGCGTCGCCGCGGACAGCGCCACACCTTGGCTCAGCTCCGGCAGGCGGCTACCGAGGCGCTCTACGAGGCCACGGGTAGCGCAAAAGCCATCAGCGTACGTACCATCCAGCGCGACTTGCAGGCTTTGCGCAGCGACTACGGGGCACCCATCGAGGTCGAAGACAAGAAGTACTACCGCTACGCCGAGCCGGACTTTTCCATCACCAACAGCCCGCTCAGCCGGGAGGACCTCGACACCCTGCATCAGGCCCTGGCCTTGCTACGGCAGTTTGAGGGCTTCGAACAGGTCGGCCAACTGGCCGAGCTGGTGCAGCGCGTCGAAGACCGCATCAGCCTGCGGGGGCAGGCGGTGGGGCCGGTCATCGCCTTCGAAAGTGCCCCGGCAGTGCCCGGTCGGCAGTTCCTGACGCCCCTGTACGAGGCCATCATGGCCCAGGACACGGTGCGACTCAGCTATCAGCCCTTTCACTATCCCGAGCCGGAGCGCCACCTGCTCAGCCCCTACTTCCTCAAGGAGTACAACAGCCGCTGGTACGTGCTCGGCTATGACCATGGGCGCGAGGGCCTGCGCATCTTTGCCCTGGACCGCACCCAGGCGGTTGACCTGAGCCACCATCCCTACGAACCCAATCACTTCATCGACCCAGACACCTACTTCCAGCACGTAATCGGGGTGAGTTTGCCCCCAGACCGAACGGTAGAAACCATCCGCCTCTGGATCAGTCCGCAGCAAGCCCCCTACGTAAAGACCCGCCCCTGGCACCCCTCCCAGCGGGTGGTGAGCGAAGATGAGACTGGGATGATGGTCATCTTTGAGTTGATCCCCAACTACGAGCTGAACGCCAAGATTTTGAGCTTTGGCGCTGGAGTGCAGGTGCTGGGGCCAGAAGGACTGCGGGAAACCATCATGACGCATTTGCAACGCGCCACGGCGGGCTACGAGGCGTTATCCTGACTGCAAACTGACCCCCTGCCATCCCCATCGGCCTTTTTTCTTGTCATAGCTCAGCACGGCTTTGCCTTGGACATATGCGCCACTGCCCACATCTTGCAGCAAAAACGCTGGCACGAAGACCCCATGCTCGCCTTTGCCCACAAACCCAAAAGACTTGCCCGCAGGCTGGTACAGTTCTCCTGCGAATGATTTGCAGATGGCGGATGAAGGTTGCGCCTCGGTCTGGGCGTAGGTCACTACCTGATGGTAGGTTCCGTTTTTTCCCTCTTTTTCCTCCATGCGCAGCGCCACCGCCTGGCCGGGCTGCCACTGTTTGGCTTGGGAGGTTTTGAAGAAGCCAGTCTTCTCTTTGTTCACCATCACGAAAACGCGGCCCTTGCCCGGGTCGATGCCCGTTACCACGCCAACCTCTTCGGGCACATCCGCAAACAGCAGGTCATCGGCCTGACGGGATAGGTCTCGATACAACTTACGGTTGTCAGACGTGGCTTCGGTAGACCGGAACCACTCGGCCGCCTGCATGCGCGAAACCAGGGCTGGCACTTTGTAGCCATGGGCCCCCAGGGTATCGAGGGTGGTGAGCACCTCCCGCTTGGCGGCAGCAGGCTGATCGGCCGTCAGCAGCAACTCGGCCAGTTGGGGGCGTACCCGCACCAAAAAGGTCTCATCTTGCTCCAGGGTAACGGCCTTACCCAGGCAAATGCGTGCCTGCTCCGATTGCCCCAGCTCGCGATAGATGCGCCCCAAGGCCGCCCAAGGCCAATACAGACGCTGGTGCTGCTTGACGAATTGCCGCATCTGCACCAAGGCTTCCTCGCCCTGGCCGATGGCGATGAGCAATTGCGCCCGCCGATAGGGCGGATACTCGTAGTCGGGATGCTGCTCGATCAAGGCTGCAAGCCGCGGCAGATAGGCCGTGATTTTTTCCCTCGCTTCGCCGGGATGGTGCCTCAAACGGTCCAGCAAGGCCTTGGCGTACGCATTGTGCGCTTGCTCGGCCAGGGACATGATGGGCTTGCCCCGTTCCGGGACGAACTTTTCGTACTCCCTCTCCGGCATCCGGGCGAGGTCCCACCACTCCAGAAATTCCAGCAGTTGGGGGTAGCGCTGCTTGACCTTGAGGGCGAGGCGGAGCATGAGCACCGCTGGCACGCCATCCTTTTCACGGTCAAAGGTAAATGACCGCATCTTTTCCAGCAGGAGCACGATCTCAGGGGCTTGGTGTTCATCCCAGTCTTTAACCAGGCCATATACTTTCCAGGCTACCTGATTGCCCAACAGACCTTCCCCTCCCAAATCGAGACCTAGCTGGAGAAGTTGATCAAGATGCCGCTGAAACTTTTCCAGGTCTTGGGTAGATTCCGCTTCTTTCAGAAAACCGTAATGCGTCCAGCCCATTTCACGAAGTAAGTATATATCGTCTGGAAAATACGCGCGGTTTTCCTCGGCCATGGCCAGGGCTTGAGATAAGTTTCCGGCTTTTCGGGTAGATCGGATGTCAGGGAGGGCATGCATGGGGGGGGGAATGAGTTCAAAGTTGGTACCCAAAGTTAATAGTTGAAAATATTTCGCTATTAACTAATCAGCAACTGGTTAAAAGGGTTAAGCATACTACTGGACATGAGCCTTTGGTGCGCTCGTTTTTGGACAAGATTGACAAGATGAGACAAGACGGGACAAGATGGCTTTCAGGTGCTTATGATCCTGTGAATCCTGTTTA
>CAYVAP010000729.1:0-2797 GCA_964449365.1 uncultured Bacteroidia bacterium | reverse complement strand
CTCGAGGGCGTCGAGTTCGAGGCCCGTATCATCGGCAAAACAGGGAAGGCCGGAAGCCTGATGAAACGCACGGGCTTTGAGCCGTGCGTTTCCAGCCAGGGTATTTTCCGTCTCCTCAGGATCTAGGTCGATGGAAAGATCGCGCAGGCTGCGCACCTCGAAGGCTGCGCCGAGCATATCGCGAATTTCACTGAGCTTGTGGAGGTTGTTGGTACCAAAAAGAAGGGCGCGGGCGTACATAAGCAAGTGGATATCTAGATTAGACGATAAAGATCGATAAATCTTTGGGAAAAGGCGTAGGGAATCGAAAGGGAGACGCAATCCTTAAACCTGATCCTTTTTCTGCGCAAATCTTTTTTGGCAAACCTCTGAATTTCTTAATTTTGCAGTTGTATTTCATCCAAACGGCCCAGGCTTGCCTGCATTTCTTACCGTTGTTACGTTCTGATTTCTCCCAACCTACTCCCATATGGCCGAACGCCGTCTACGCCTCGCCCTTGACTGGACTCCCAATACCAATCACACTGGATTTTACGTGGGACTAGCCCGAGGCACCTACCAAGCCGCTGGCATCGACCTGGAGTTCATCTCTCCCGAAGGCGACGACTATGCGACTACCCCCGCCAAAAAAGTGGAGCTGGGGCAGGCTGACTTGGCCATTGCTCCCTCAGAGAGCGTGATCAGCTACCAGACCAAGGCCAAACCCGCTCCCCTGCGGGCCATTGCGACCATTTTGGCGCGCGACGCCAGTGCGGTGGTGGCTCCTGCCGCGCGCGGCATCACGCGCCCTCCGCAACTCGATGGGCGCATTTATGCTTCCTACGCGGCTCGCCTCGAAGATCACATCGTGCGGGCCATGGTCAAAAATGATGGAGGCCTAGGAGACTTGTGGGTCGTCTACCCACAGCGACTGAGCCTGTGGCAGTTGCTGGAGGAAAACGAGGCTGACGCTACCTGGGTATTTATGCCCTGGGAGGGCGTAGAAGCTGAGCGCAGAGAGGTTCCGCTGTCAGTGTTTCGGCTGGTCGACTATCAGATTCCCTATGGATACAGCCCGGTACTGATCACCCATGATGATCACATCCAGAATCAGAGCGATCTGTTACGCGACTTTTTACGGATCAGCCAGGAAGGCTTCCACTTTACCGAGGCAAACCCCGAAGCCGCTGCGGATTTGCTCATCGAGACCGCCCAACATCCGACCCTCAGCGACCGCGACCTGGTGCTGCGCAGTCAGCAGTACCTCACCGACTACTATCGTCAAGATCAACCTTGGGGCCACATGCGCCCGCAGGTCTGGTACGACTTTGTGCAATGGCTGGTCGCAGAGGCCATTCTCACCGACAGCCGGGGCGAAGTGATCTCCTTTCTCGACCCAGATCAGCTCTTTACCAACGATCTCCTGCCTTGATGGGGGCAGATTTGCCTGATCAGTGGCAAGGATTGCGCCCTGTTTGGTTACCGATCCAAGCGGATTAACAGGATATTTGTGCCAAGAAAGATGGCGCCCTTTGCCATTGCTTCTCGCCAGCTATCTCGGTTACCTCCTGATCATGAGCAAACGCTATTTCGAAGGACTCAATGCCCTGCGTTTTTTTGCCGCCGGCTTGGTGGTCCTCTTTCACGTTCATATCAACCAAGCCAAATTCGACCTACCCCAACTGCCCCACCTGCCCATCCTCGTCAAGGGCCGAGAAGCGGTATTGTTCTTCTTTACCCTGAGCGGGTTTCTCATCACCTACCTGCTCCTGGATGAGCGCATCCGCACCGGAGATATCAGCATCCCCAAATTTTACATGCGGCGCGTGCTGCGCATCTGGCCCCTATACTACATCATCGTGATCTTTGGGCTGTTTTTCTACTTCTTTTTGCTGCCGACCATCGGCATCAAGTACAGCGGCATGAATTTCGATCTCGGCTTGGGAGTCCTGTGCTACTCGCTGTTTCTACCCAATCTGATCTACGGGCTCTATCACGTGGGCGGTATCATCGGCATTACCTGGTCGATCGGGGTAGAAGAGCAGTACTACTTGTTTTGGGCACCGCTGGTAAAGCGGTTTTTTCACCGGGTGCTGCCGCTACTCATCATCATGTTTGTGCTTACCACGAGCGTACAGGTCGCCAATGAGTTCAATCTCTTCGGGCTGTCGAAGGGAATGCAGAAGTTCGTGGCGACGCTGCAATTCAACTTCATGTCCGTGGGGGGGCTATTCGCCTACGCTTTTTATTACTACGGCGAGCGACTGCTGAGTCTACCGATCTTCACCAATCAGCTCCTGCAAGCGCTGCTCTTGGTTGGGCTGGCGACCTTCTTCCTCTTCTATCAGAGAGGAGTTTCCCCGGTTTTTATTACCCTGATTCTTCCCTTTGCCTTTGGCTGGCTCATCCTCAACGTCTCATCCAACCCAGACCGACGCCTCGTGCGCCTCACCCACCCTACCCTCAACTGGCTGGGCCAGATCTCCTACGGGATCTACATGTACCACTACATTTTCGTCTACCTGACCTCTTTCGTATTCTCCAAGGTGGGCTTCTTGACCGAAAATGTCATCCTGTTTCACCTGCTCTACCACCTCATGGTTTGGGGCCTGACCATCACCACGGCTCATGTTTCATACTATCACATCGAATCGCGCATCTTGAAGCTCAAGCATCGCTTTGATATTTAAGTAACGCGAGAAAAGTAACTTCCCTCATTCGGCTAGAGATCTCTTTCTAGATCAAAGAGGGATAGTGAGATGGTGAGGTTTTGAGGTTTTGAGGTTTTGAGGTTTTGAGGTTTTGAGGTTTTGAGGTT
>CAYVAP010000728.1:0-2801 GCA_964449365.1 uncultured Bacteroidia bacterium | reverse complement strand
TATCTTTGTGAAGCGGCACATCAGCCTCGCGATGCTGGCCCATGTGGTGCATGACTTCTGGTACTTCTTATTTCGTTGACAAGGTTGCGCTTCGGCCCAACCTCTCAAGCACTTCACCCCCTTATGATCTACAACAATATCATCGAGCCCATTGGAAATACGCCCCTGGTGCGTCTCAACTCGGTGGCCAACCATATCAAGGGCACCGTGGTAGCCAAGGTCGAATACTTTAACCCTGGCCACAGCGTCAAGGACCGTATCGCCGTGAGCATGATCGAGGATGCCGAAAAAGCGGGCAAAATTCGTCCTGGAGGCACCATCATCGAGTCTACTTCGGGCAACACTGGCATGGGCCTAGCCTTGGCGGCCGCCGTCAAGGGCTATCGCTGCATCTTTACCATGGCCGACAAGCAGTCGCAGGAAAAAATCGATATCCTGCGAGCGGTAGGAGCCGAAGTGGTGGTTTGTCCCACCAACGTCGAGCCCGAAGATGTACGCTCATACTACTCGGTGGCCCGTCGGCTGGAGCAGGAGATTCCCAACTCCATCTACATGAACCAATATGACAATGCCAGCAACACTACCGCGCACATTGCCACTACTGGGCCGGAGATCTGGGAGCAAACCGAGGGAAAAATCACGCACTTTGCCGCCGGCATGGGCACTTGCGGTACCATCAGTGGCGTTTCCAGCTACCTCAAGCAGCAAAATCCCAAGCTGACCACCGTGGGCATCGACACCTATGGCTCGATCTTTCAGAAGCTCAAAGCGACGGGCGAAGTCGATCCTAACGAAATCTACCCTTACCTCACCGAGGGTATCGGTGAGGATATTCTGCCCGAGAACTGCAACATGGAGGTGATCGATCACATCGTCAAGGTCTCCGACAAAGATGCTGCGCTGATGACCCGTAAACTAGCGCGCACCGAAGGGCTCTTCATCGGTTGGAGCTGTGGGGCGGCGATGCACGGTGCCCTGGAATACGCGCGCCATCATCTGGGCAAAGACGACCTGATGGTGGTGATCCTCCCCGACCACGGCACTCGCTACCTGGGCAAGGTCTACAACGATGGCTGGATGCAAAACCACCACTTCCTCGACGAAGGCACCATGTTCACCGCCGGGCAGATCTTGAGCCTGAAAAATGGCCAAAGCCGCGATCTGATCGTGATGGATGCCGACCAAACCCTGGGCGAAGCCATCAGCCTCATGCGCAAATGCGACGTATCGCAGATTCCCGTCAGCCGTAAAGGAGAGATCGTGGGCAGCCTCGACGAAACTCGCGTGCTCAACACCATCATCGATGACCCGGCCCTCAAAGACCAACCCGTGTCCGAAGCCATGAGCGATCCCTTTCCCTACGTGCTCAGCAGCACACGGCTAGAAGTGATCTCCAAGCTCATCAACCGCGAAAATCCCGCCGTCTTGGTCCAAAAGGAAGACGGCGGAATCGATATCCTCACGAAGTACGATTTGTTGAGTGTGCTCTCGCAGTGAGAGGGGATGGCGGGAGGTTGAGAGGTTGAGACTCTGGGAGGTTGGGAGGTTGAGAGGTCGAGACTAGGAGATTGGTATGTCACAAAGTCTCAGGATCTCGGGATCTTACTATCTCAAAATCTCACCATCTCAAAATCTCACCATCTCAAAATCTCAATTCCCAAACGGATTTTTCAGGTCCATCACTTCAAAGCCATCGAGGGAAAAAATCTCAGCTGGTACCTCGCCGGGTGAGATATTTTTTAGGTAGAAGTCGCGGGTGATTTTGCCGCCTTTTTCTTCGGAGTGGGCTTCGAGCATGGTGCCCTCAAGGCCGTAGGCTGCGCCGGAGGTTTGGGCTCCCTGCACGCTTTTGAGCTTGACCATGTCGGTGACGTGGCGCAGGTCGAGGTTGAAGTCGGGGGCGAGCCAGGCCAGGGTTACGTCGCCGTCCTGCTCGATGCGGTATTCCTGGCAGGAGTAGCCTTCGATGGTTTTTTCGCGGCCCGTCGCTTGAACAGAGACGCCTTCGTCTGCATCCGATTGGCGGCCCGTGCCCAGCGAAAGGCTGATCATGGGCGAGATGGTGGCGCTCTTTTCGCCGTCCTGCATGGTCTTGGTGGTGATTTCTTTCTCGTCGCGGTCGTAGATCATGATGATCTCGCCCTCGTCGAGGTTGGGTTCAAGGGCAAAGCGATCCTTTGCCAGGTGATAGCGGGTACGATAAGGGCTGTCTTTGCGCTCTTTGCCCTTTTTGAACTCACGCGTTTCGATGGTGAAGCTGCCAAGAAATCCCTCATCCTGGCCTATGGCTTCGGGCAAACAACCGATCGAAATCAGCAGGATCAGACAAAACCGCAGGAGTAGAGTTACGCTTTGAGTAGGGTTCATTTCCAAGAAGAATTTGGGTAAAACAAGTAGGTGTCGGGGAGGGGAGATATATGATTGGTACCAAAAAATCGATCATAGAGGCTCATCGATGAGTAGAAAGCTGGCCATTGAGGTGCAAATCTCCAAAAATACGGGTCGTGATATCATGTGGGGCTTCTTGCGCGAAGAAGGTACGCATGGCGACTCAAGATTTGTTAAATTTCTAATCCCAATGCCGAGGTCTGCTTGTGGTCTGACGAGTTTTACCTTTATTTTTTCTGACCATTTCGTTTCTGGGTGGTACGCCTGCATTTGTAAGGTTTTAATTATCAGAGAAAAACGCTTCGTGATAGGTTGCTAGTGCTTCGCATTCGAAATGCGCAATCAGGAATTCGTAATGGAAAGTGCTTCTGGTCAATGTTTTATGCGAATTTTGAATGGTTAATTACTTCATT
>CAYVAP010000727.1:0-2810 GCA_964449365.1 uncultured Bacteroidia bacterium | reverse complement strand
TATACAGGCCATAGCCTAGCCCTACGAACGCCAACCCTGCGTTGAGGAGAGGATCGAAAGGCGTATTCCACCATTGATCCAGGCCCGAGGCAAAGAGGACCGTACTTAGCAACATGAGCGGCAATTCTAGTACGGCGATCAATCCGAGATCACGTCGTAGTCGAATAGGTAAAGTATAAATGGGTTTTTCGCGCATCGCAATGGGATTGTATGTAAGCATATACGCCTAAAAGGAGAGACTGTTTTTAAAACTTTCAGAAAAAAATGAAACTTGGTTTGTGGCCACCGGGATGATTGATCGGCGATGGCAGTGGATAGCTTGCCATTATCGGGAGAATGACGCGCCGAATTTCGCCTGATGGGCAGCAGTTGCTCGATTTACGCCCAAAATCCGGAGGCCGCTGTTATCTTTGCTTCGAATCATTCACCACTGCACCAAATCCGATTTATGGAGTACTTCGAAGTGGAAGGCGGTCAGCGCCTTTCCGGCTCGATCACCCCCCAGGGCGCCAAAAATGAAGCCCTGCAGATCCTTTGCGCTACCCTGCTCACCCCCGACCCTGTTACCGTCTCCAATCTGCCCGACATCGTGGATGTCAATCGCCTGATCGACATCCTGCGCGACATGGGCGTGAAGGTAGAACAATTGTCCCCGAGCAGCTATCGCTTTCAGGCCGATGCGGTAGACACCGAGTACCTGCAGACCGCCGAGTTTTGGGACCAGGCCCGCAAGCTGCGCGGCTCGATCATGCTGGTGGGGCCGCTGCTGACGCGCTTTGGGCAAGCCTTCATCAGTCGCCCGGGCGGCGACAAGATTGGCCGCCGCCGCTTGGATACCCACTTCTGGGGCTTTCAGCAGCTTGGGGCCCAATTTCACTACGACGCTGAGCAGGGCCTCTTCAAAGTGGCCGCGCCCGCTGGCTTGAAGGGCACGTACATGCTGCTCGACGAAGCCTCCGTAACCGGTACTGCCAATCTGGTGCTGGCCGCCGTGATGGCCCAAGGCCGCACCACCATTTATCATGCCGCCTGCGAGCCGTACTTGCAGCAGCTCTGCGCCATGCTCAACCGCATGGGAGCCAAGATCGAGGGTCTCGGCTCAAACATGATCACCATCGACGGGGTCGAGCAGTTGGGCGGCACGGAGCATCGCCTGCTGGCCGACATGATCGAGGTGGGCTCTTTCATCGGCATGGCCGCCATGACCCAGGGCGAGCTGATCATCAAAGACGCTGACGTGGGCTACCTAGGCATCATCCCCGAGATGTTTCGCCGCTTGGGGGTGCAGCTCAAAATCGAGGGCAACGACATCCACGTGCAGCCCTGCGAGGTCTGCGAGATCGAGACCTTTATCGATGGCTCCATCCTCACCATCTCCGACCATCCCTGGCCGGGCTTCACCCCAGACTTGCTGAGTGTGGTGCTGGTATTGGCCACGCAATGCAAAGGCTCGGTGCTGATTCACCAGAAGATGTTGGAGAGTCGCCTCTTTTTCGTGGACAAGCTCATCGACATGGGCGCGCAGATCATCCTTTGTGATCCGCATCGCGCTACCGTGATCGGGCTGGAGCGAAAAACCCAACTGCGGGGCATCTCCATGACCAGCCCTGACATTCGGGCGGGCGTGGCCCTGCTCATCGCGGCGCTATCGGCTCAGGGGACCAGCCGCATCTACAACATCGAGCAGATCGACCGCGGCTACCAGGCCATCGAGCAGCGCCTACAACCCCTAGGCGCACAGATCGAGCGGCGGAGGTAAAGAATTCGGCATGGGGGATTCGGCATCAGGGATCGATGCGGACCCCGGCTAGATTTCTTTCTTGTAAAAGGAGGACTCCATCTCTCGCTTTGCGAAATGCCCCCAAAGGACGTATTTTCACCGCCTGCGGAGGATGAGTCCTCTTTCTATCTCTCATTCCGAATCACGAATTTCTAATTCCCCATTTCATCATGGCCAACTACCGCATCGAAAAAGATACCATGGGCGAGGTACAGGTGCCCAGCGATAAGTATTGGGGGGCCCAAACGCAGCGCTCTCTCCAAAACTTCAAGATCGGCGGGCAGCAGATGCCCATCGAGGTGATCAGGGGCTTTGCCTACCTCAAGAAAGCCGCCGCCTTGGTCAACCAGGAGCTGACGGATTTTCCCCAAGAAAAAGCCGACACCATCGCCCGGGTCTGCGATGAGATCCTGGCCGGGCAGCACGACGACCACTTTCCCCTCGTGGTGTGGCAGACCGGCTCGGGTACCCAATCCAACATGAACGTCAACGAGGTGATCTCCAACCGGGGCATCGAGCTGATAGGCGGCGAGATGGGCAGCAAGTCGCCCATTCACCCCAATGACGACGTGAATAAGTCGCAGTCTTCCAACGACACCTTCCCCACCGCCATGCACATCGCGGCGGTGGAGATGATCGTGGGTACCACCATGCCTAAGGTGAAGAAGCTGCACGCTACCCTGGCGGCCAAGTCTAAGGCGTTCATGCAGGTGGCCAAGATCGGGCGCACACACCTGATGGACGCCACCCCGCTCACGCTGGGGCAGGAGTTTAGCGGCTACGCCATGCAGTTGCAGCGCAGCTTGGAGGCAGTAGAAAACAGCCTGCCGCATCTCTACGAGCTGGCCCTGGGCGGCACCGCTGTGGGCACGGGCCTCAATACTCCCGAGGGCTACGACGTGGCCGTGGCCAACAAGATTGCCGAGCTGACCGGGCATCCTTTCATCACGGCGGAGAACAAATTCGAAGCCCTCTCGGCCGACGACGCGGTGGTAGATGCGTCCGGCGCGCTCAAGCGCCTGGCCGTAGC
>CAYVAP010000726.1:0-2816 GCA_964449365.1 uncultured Bacteroidia bacterium | reverse complement strand
TGAGATAGTGAGACTTTGAGACGTACAGTCTCTCACTCCCAATCTCTCGACCTCTTAATCTTTCAGAATCTCAACCTCTCATTTCCAAGCGAAGAAGGCCAACTTATTTTTTGAGCGTTCCTAAACCTTTCTGTTCCTCAGGCTACTCGCTGCACCTGGCACGCCACTGCATCCCAGTGCAGCACCCCCGGTTGGGTACCGACCTGAAATGATCCCAGCCGATCAGATAGGCCCAAGGCTTGGGCCCCGTGGGTAGTCCCCCAACTGATCACCTGATGCAGGCTCAGTTGGGGGAAAGCCTTGAGCAAAAAGGCGACCTCCTCGCCCAGATCCAGGCTATGGTTGCTGGCCAGGCTATCGGTGCCCAGACACAGCCGATCTGTAAGGCTGGCAAAGGCTGGCACGGGCGGCAGGCGACGATGAATGTACCAATTGGCGCGAGGGCAAAGCACAAACCAGGCCCGAGGAAAACGCTGATGCAATGCGCGCAGAGCGGGGCCGCTCAACTCGACGTTGTGGACGAAGAGCATCTGGGCCTCCGCAGGCAGGGCCTCCGTGGCGTGAGCGATGGCATCGGTGGCAGCAAAAGGGCGGTAGGGCAAGCCCAGCTCCGCATAAAATCGCTCGAACGGACCCTGGCCCGTAGCAAACAACTCTACTTCCTCCACCGACTCTAGCAGGTGCAGGCTCAGCGGCCCTTGGGCTTGCTGATAGAGGCTGCGAAAAAGACCTCTCGCAACCGAATAAGGCGCATGCGGCGTGAGGGAGTGCGATAAGCCAGCCTCAGCGAAGCTTCGTGCCAGTTGTTGCGCGGCTTGCAGCCGAGGTTGAGCCTGCTCTTCAGCTAGCCCCAAGACTTCCACAAAGGTGTGCGTCCACACCTCCTTCACCTGCGCTTTGGCAGCAATCGAGGCCGGCAGATTGCTGATGTCGCCGACGGCCATGGTACCTTGCTCGGCCAGCTTTCGCAGTGCGGTCAGGGCTGCACCCGCCAGTTCTTCGGCGCTATACCCCGCTCGCGCTCGAAACAGCCGCCCGATAAAACCTGTCATGCCCGTCCCTTCGGGAATGTCTTGCGCCAGCGCTGAGAGCTCCAGGTGGCAATGGGCGTTGACCCAGCCAGGAATGAGATAACCGGGGTAGACCTGCGGCTGATCATGAGCGTACCGCGGGCGCAGCGCCTCGATCTTACCCTTGGCATCTAGGTCGAGTACATGATCGCGCAGCCAGCCTTGAGGGCTGTAAATGGCAGAAGCAGTCAGTAGCATGAGCAATGGAAGCAGAAAGGTACCGATCAGAATGCGCCTGTTGCCGATACGTCGGGCAACTCAATGGTGAAAGTGCTGCCCTGGTCGCGCCCTGGGCTGAAGGCCCGAATGTTTCCGCCGTGGGCCTCCACGATGCGGCGCGTCAGGTACAGCCCCAACCCCTGGCCCTCAGTGATCGGGATAGCTTGGTTTTGCTCCTCTCGCTCAAAACGCTGGAACAACTGCCTGTGATAGCCTGCCTCAAACCCGCGCCCCTGGTCGGCCACCTGCAACTGGATTTGACCTTCGTGCTGATAAGCACTGATCACGATGCGCTGGCCAGGAGGCGAATATTTGATCGCATTGCCGATCAGATTTTCCAGCACTTGGGCAAACGCCTCTGGGTCCACGCGGAGGGTCAGCTCTGGCTCAAAGTCATGGATGAGCTGTAATTGCTTGTCGCGTAGACTGCCCTCAAAGATAGACATCACCTGTTGCAAAAGTGAGATCAGGGGCATCGCTCTGCGATTGATGGTTAGGTTTTCTAGCTTGTCTTGGCGTAGGCTTTCGAGGGTGCCGCCCGCTCGGGAGAGCTGTTGGTCGCAGACCAGGTCGATCTTATGAGCATAGTCATGGATCTCCGCAGGGTCTTGGCTATCACGGATAAACCCCGTCAGCGCCTTGTCCGACTGAATGGGCTGCCGCAAGTTGTGAGCCAAATGAGCGAGTTGGTCCTGCTTCCTTTCGAGCAAATCATCGAGCTGCTGCAGGGCCTGCTTGATGTGGCTGAGCAAGCGCCCGGCTTCGTCGGTGTAGTGATCAGGGAGCTGGGGAGGGCGCTTTTCTTCGAAATACTGCTCGATCCCACGCGCCGCCAATCGCACCGGAGCCAGGAGGTGATGCAGGGCCAATAGCGTGGCGCCTGTGGTCAGCAGCGTAAAGGCTAGCACCACCAAAAATACGGGCAATTTCTCCTCAAAGGCACCCGTCAGCGCCAGATAGAGGGCCAGGCCAATCAGGGGGACGTGCGTACCGATGAAGGCCACAAAGAGAAACTTCGCAGCATATGAGCGGAGCAAGGAAACGGAACTGAGCAGTCGATACAATCGCATGTAGGCAGGCAGCTTGTATAGCTGATAAGATACGAAGGAATAGGATCAGACAAAAATGATCCCAAAAGCGGGTTTTAGGTGTTAATTCTAAAACATTACTCGACCAAATGTTCCAGCATCCTCCTCCCATTCTTCTTCTGGCACCCCAATTTTTGGTTTGCGCTCTGTGCTTTCCTCGTATTTTTGGGGAGAAGGTGAGTACCATCCCTTTCCATTTACGAATATCGAATTCAACCCATGATAGATCTCAGCCAGGCTCGTCTCACCACCCTTGCGGTCCACAAGGTGGGCAACAAGGTCCGACAGGAGGGCGTCATCGCCTCCAAGGAGCTCTACCCGCTCGAAGAGGAGCATTTGACCCAAATTTTGGAAGAGTACTTTCTCAAAGCCTTCAAATCGGAGGAGTACTTCAAGTTTACCCACGAATCAGACCTCAGCATGAACTAGGTCTACAACT
>CAYVAP010000725.1:0-2835 GCA_964449365.1 uncultured Bacteroidia bacterium | reverse complement strand
TTCCTACTCTCTATGAGAGGGGAGACGAAAACCATGCGTCAAAAGTCCAGTTAGATTTGTCGTATGCCCATATTCGAGCTCACCGATGAGTTGATTTTTCCGCCCCCAAGCTTGGCCCATGAAGAGGGGCTCCTGGCGATTGGTGGCGATTTGAAGCCCGAGCGACTACTGCTTGGCTATGAAATGGGGATTTTCCCCTGGTACTCTCACCGCGACCCCATCATGTGGTGGTCGCCCGATCCGCGCTTCGTACTCTATCCCGCACAGTTGAAGGTCAGTCGTTCTATGCGCCCCATTCTCAATCAGCAGCGCTTTCAGATCACCTACGACCTGGCCTTTGAGCAAGTGATTCGCCAGTGCCGCACCATGCCGCGACCGGGGCAGCGAGGCACCTGGATTACCGGCGAGATGCTATCGGCCTACCTGACTCTACATCAGCAGGGATACGCCCACTCGATAGAGGCCTGGCAAGAGCGCCAATTGGTCGGCGGGCTTTACGGCGTCTCGCTGGGAAAATGCTTTTTCGGCGAATCGATGTTTGCCCAGGTCAGCAACGCCTCCAAAGCCGCCTTCATCACCCTGGTGCGCGACCTAAAGCAGGCAGGCTTTGTCCTGATCGACTGCCAGGTATACACCGAGCATCTCGACAACCTCGGGGCCGTACAGATTCCACGAGAGCGCTTTTTGGAGGAGCTAGCGGCTTCCCTGCAAAGCGAAACCCTGCAAGGATCATGGGGAGCCTACTTCAATCGACAGTCACCTATATGAACGGTCAGGGGGTATCAGGGAAATAAGGTACAGCGTTTACCTTCCGTTCCTCTTGGCTCACTCAGTGGCCGCCCAAGCGGCTATATTTATTTTCAATTACGAATTCCTGATTACGAATTTCGAATGCGAAGCACTCGCCTATATGAACGGTCATCGGTATGCGGAATACGGGATGGGCTTACCAGGCGCAGGTTTTACTTTCTGTCTATATTGACTCATTCAGTAGCCGCGCTAGCAGCTATTTTTACCCCAAAACCCCCAAAACCCAAAACCCAAAACCCCAAAACCCACTCATTTTACTAAAGGCATATATTCAATTTTTCGCATAGCTAAACAAAGCCCATGGCCTTAGGTTTTACGAGAAGTTTTAGGCAACCAACAGGCGTATGCGTAAGTATCAGTCTCGCAATTTCAAAAAGCACTACAACTTGGGCCAGTATGCGCCCCTGTACCACAGCCGGATTTTGGGCAGTTTGAAGGCGCTACAATCCCCCCGGGATCGCATGAAGCCCTTCATGCTTGATTTCGGGCCAGTACGTTTTAGCATTGCTCGGCATTTTGGCTTTTGCAAAGGGGTGGAAAATGCCATCGAAGTGGCTTACGATACGCTCGCGACCTACCCTGGGCGGAGGGTGTTCATGATCAGCGAATTGATTCACAACTCGTTTGTGAACGAAGACCTCAAAGCGCGCGGACTGCGCTTTCTCAAGACTGCCAAGGGGCAGCAGCTCATCCCTTGGGATGAAATCGAAGCCGGAGACATCGTGATCACCCCGGCCTTTGGAGCTACCTTGGAAGATCAACAGCGCCTCATCGAGCGCGGGGTCGACATCCAAAAATGGAACGCCACCTGCCGCTTTGTAGAAAATGTGTGGTTTCGCGCCCGCGAGCTAGGCGAGCAAGGCTACACCATCATTGTACACGGCAAGTTTCGCCACGAAGAAACCCTCGCCACCCTATCGCATAGTCAGAGGTATGCCCCCACCGTGGTGGTCAAAGACCTCGCCGAGGCCAATCGCCTCAGCGCCCTCATCCGGGGAGATGAGGCGATCGGCCAATTCTACACATGGTTTGAGGGGAAATATTCCGAAGGCTTTGACCCTCAACGAGACTTACAGCGCATCGCAGTAGTCAATCAGACCACCATGCTTGCCAGCGAAACGGCAGAGATTTCAGATCATTTCCAGCAGGTGATGATCGACCTGCACGGAGCAGAAAACATCGACTACCGGGTCGCCAACACCCGCGATACGCTGTGCTACGCCACCAAAAACAATCAGAGCGCCACCCTGCGCCTGCTAGAGGAGCAAGCCGATCTAGCCATTGTGATCGGGGGGCGCAACAGCTCCAATACCTCTCATCTGGTAGAGCTTTGTGAGCAGCGGCTGCCTACCTACTTCATTGCCTCAGAGCGAGACATTCGCAACCAGCACCATCTGCTGCACTACGATTTTCATCGGCAAAAAGAGCGCAACATTTTTGACTTCTTACCAGAGAAAAGGCCTCTCCAGATCTTGCTGACCAGTGGAGCCTCTTGCCCCGATGCCATTGTCGAGCATGTATTGATGCGACTGCTGAGCTTTATTCCTCATACCCGCGACCTAGATGAGGTCTTGGCAGAGTACGAGGTAGTGCCAGTCTAGCTCAGATCGGATAGCGAATATCCGCTGGAACGCGCGAGTTGGGCGCTTCTTCCAACATCGGCAGCCGTATGGTAAAGCTAGCCCCTTGCCCCTCAGATTGCGCCAGGATACTTCCTTCGAGTCGTTGCATGATACACTGGGCCAGGGCTAGGCCAGTACCCAAGCCCACGTGTGAGTACTCGTCGAAGGAGTGCAAGGCCGAAAACAGCTTGAACATGCGCGACTGCCTGCGCTGATCAAAGCCAACGCCGTTGTCTACGCAGCGGATCATGATCTGAGCATCTTCATGGGGTAAAATCTCGATCAGAATCTTAGGCTGATCTTCTTCACGAGTAAACCGCAGGCTGTTTTCCAGCAGAATACAGAAAAGGGTCGTGGCTCCAACTGGGAGTTGAGCCTGCTGGAAGCCTTGATAGTCAGCAGC
>CAYVAP010000724.1:0-2849 GCA_964449365.1 uncultured Bacteroidia bacterium | reverse complement strand
GTCAATCTTGTCCAAAAACGAGCGCACCAAAGGCTCATGTCCAGTAGTATGTGGTTAATTACTTGATTCCGAAGGCACTAGCCGCTTGGCGCGACCACTGAGTACGCCAATATGGGGGCTGGCTTGTGCCAAAGCCCCCTATGGCCCTTTCACATAGATGAGCCTGAGAGCAAGCAAAAAGCGCCGATCTTTTCGCAGGCGAAAAGATCGGCGGGATTAGAGGCCACCAGGCAAAACCGGAACCAATTATGCTTTCTTGGCCGCTTCTTTCTTAGAGCGCAGCGAACGTGGAATCTCCACGGCTGCGATAGAGGCAGAAGGCGAAGTCAGAATTTCCAACCCTTCGAGGTCGAGCTCGGATACTTTGCGGGTCTGACCCAGGTCAAGGTCAGCCACGTTGACTTCGATTTGAGGGGGAAACTGCGAGGGAATCCCCTTGACTTTGAGCTTGCGCAGCTTGGTAGACAGTTTGCCACCTTTGGTGACCCCGAGAGGGACGCCCTTGAGGGTGAGCGGGAGGGTCAGTACCACGGGCTTGTCGCCAGTTACTTGCAAAAAATCAATGTGCAGCAGTTGGTCGTGTACGGGGTGAAACTGCGACTCACGCACGATGGTATCGACCGTTTCTCCTCCTACTTCCAACTTGACCAGGAAGGTCTCACGGGTAAAGAGCGCACGCTTAGCTTCGCGGGCTTCCAGCTCGATATGCTTAGCCTCGGCGTTGTGATAGATGACACCGGGCACTTTTCCTTCCTTGCGCAGATCTTTGGCGTTGCGTTTCCCCACGGTGGGGCGAGCCGAGGCGCTCATTTCGATCGTTTTCATTATCTCTAACTGATGAAGAGTGAACTAATGGATTCGTAATTGTGAATCTTGCGGAACGCTTTGGCAAACACGGGAGCGATGCTCAGCACCTTGATTTTCTCCACCGAGGTGTTTCGCAAGGGAATGGTGTCGGTTACACACAGTTCTACCAAGCTAGAGGCCTGAATACGCTCATAGGCATTGCCTGACAAAAGCGGATGGGTAGCGATGGCTCGTACCGATAGTGCGCCCTCATCCATGAGCAGATCAGCAGCCTTGCTGATGGTACCAGCCGTATCGATCAGGTCATCGACCAGCACGATGTGCTTGCCCTTGGCATCGCCGATCACTTGCATAGAAGCTACCTCGTTGGGGCGCTTGCGATGCTTGTCGACGATGAGCAGATCGGCACCAATAAAAGATGCATAGCGGCGCGCCCGCGCTGAGCCACCAATGTCGGGCGAAGCAATGCAAAGGTTGTCAAGACGAAGCCCTTGCAAATAAGGAACGAACACCGCCGAAGCATCCAGGTGATCGAGTGGAATGTCGAAAAAACCCTGAATCTGCCCGGCGTGAAGGTCCATGGTCACCACCCGATCTGCACCAGCAGCCGTGACTATATTGGCCATTAGCTTGGCCCCCACAGATACCCGGGATTTGAATTTTCGGTCTTGCCGCGCATACCCGTAATAGGGAGTGACCACAATGACCTGATTGGCCGATGCGCGCCGGGCGGCATCGATCATCAAGAGGAGCTCCATCACGGTATCAGCCGGAGCGAAGGTCGACTGTACAATAAAAATATCAGATCCCCTGATGGACTCCTCATAAAAAACCTGCATTTCACCATCGCTAAAACGCAGCAGTTCTACATTACCGAGAGGAGTACCGAAGAAATCTGATATCTTTTCCGCAAGTTCCCGCGTTGCGGAGCCCGAAAATATTTTAATTCTCGGATTCATATGGTGGTTGACCCGGGAGGATTCGAACCCCCACAAACTGAACCAAAATCAGTCGTACTACCATTATACTACGGGTCAATGCCGACTTTGGAGGTGCAAATATGAGGAGCTTTCTAAAGTTGTGCAAGTCTAAAGTCAGATTTTTTTGTTTTTTTGAGGCAAATTTCATGATCTCATGCGGCTCTACGCTTGCTTCGGATGGCTATTGCTCGGACTAATCGCTTGTGGGCCAAGCGAAAACGTCGAAAAGTCTCCTACCTACACCGCAGATGGCCACCTGCGAGCCGTCATCGAGATTCCGGCAGGGACCAACCGCAAGGTGATCTACGATCCCCAGTTGCGGAGCTTTTATCCTGAACAAGAGGGGGAGCAGGATCGCATGATCGACTTTTTGCCCTGTCCCGCCAACTATGGCTTCATCCCTTCCACCCGGCTACGTAGGGCCAATGGGGGCGACGGCGATCCCCTCGATGTGTTGGTGATTGCCGAGAGCCTGCCCTCTGCCGTCGCCATCGAGGTCCTGCCGCTGGCGGTGATTGCGACCCGCGACGCAGGCGAGGCCGATCCCAAGATCCTGGCGACTCCCCTCAGCAAAAACCGCCGCGTGATCCAGGCGACGACCCTGGCGGAGTTGGAGCGCGATTACCCTGCCATCAAGGAGATCATAACCCTCTGGCTGAGCCATTATGATCCCGCCGACAGCATACGAGTGCTGCGCTGGGGCGACGAGCAGGCCGCCCAAACCCTCATCGAGCGCTGGCGGATCAAAGGGCCGTAGAAAGCCCGGCTTTTCTCTTGTCCAGGCTTGAACTTTTTCCGTCATTGTGGCTCAGTCGCGGGCGCATACCACTGCCCACGCCATCCCTTTGACTCAAGATGCATTGCCTATGATGCCTAGCTTTGATCTGCCACAGGAGCAGGTACGCATGGAAGCCCGTCAGACCCAAACTACCTCGCATCTGCTGATGATTCGCCCGGTGCGTTTTGGCTTCAATGAGCAGGCTGCCGAGGATAACGCCTTCATGCACAATGAGGGGGAGCACTCGCCGACAGAGATTCGCCGCCTGGCACAGCGAGAGTTCG
>CAYVAP010000723.1:0-2852 GCA_964449365.1 uncultured Bacteroidia bacterium | reverse complement strand
GCCCCCCCATATAGGCTCACTCAGTGGCCGCCCAAGCGGCCAGCTTTACTTTCAACTACGCAGCCCTCACCCTCATCATGCTCATCACCCTAGTCGGCCCTACGGCAGTAGGTAAAACTCGCCTATCGATACGGCTGGCCCAGCGCCATGGCGGGGCCATCATCATGGGCGATCCCCGTCAGATGTACCGGGGCATGGACATTGGCAGCGCCAAGCCTACCCCCGCCGAGCAGGCCCAAGCCCCCCACTACCTGATCGACGCCTACGAGCCCGAGCAGCGCCTCAGCGCAGGAGACTTCGAGCGGATCATGCTTGACTGGCTGCCAGCGCTGTGGGAGCGATACCCTGTGCTGATCGTGGTGGGAGGAGCCACTCTGTACATGGACGCGCTGTGGTTTGGGCTAGACCAGATGCCCCCGATACCGCCTGAGCTGCGAGATCAGGTGCAGACTCAGTATCGGAGCGAAGGCTTAGCGCCTCTGCTGACAGAGCTGGCGCGGGTCGATCCGGTCACCTACGCTCGCGTCGATCGGCAAAATCCCGCCCGGGTGATGAGGGCCATCGAGGTGTATCGGGCCAGCGGGCAGCCTATTTCCGCCTTTCAGCGAGGGCGTGAGCTACGGCAGTTTCCCTTCCCTCACCGGGCCATCGCGCTCTACGACGAGCGGCCCCGCCTGTACCAGCGCATCGATCAGCGTGTGGAACGCATGATAGAGCAGGGATTGGAAAATGAGGTCAAAGCTCTGCTGGCACGCGGGCTCACTCCTCAGAGCCAGGCCCTGCAGTCCATCGGCTATCAGGAGTGGCTGCCCCATTTTGCGGGCGAATATGACCGGGCGGAGGTCATTCGTCTCATTCAGCGCAACAGCCGCCGCTACGCCAAGCGACAGCTCACCTACTGGCGTCGATACGAGCATCTGCACTGGTTTCGGGCCGATCAGCAGGAAGAAGCGCTGAAGGAGGCTTACTCGTGAAATCGAAGTTTTCGGTGGGTAGTTCGCAGGTCCCAGTCAAAAGTTCTCCCCTTAGTAACAGTGAACAATTAACATGGATCAATGAACAGTATAAACCGCTGCTTATAAAGGCATTCGCCTTTCAAAAGGGGGAGGTTATTTTTCTCACGTTACTTAGCGCCACTTCACCCGCAAGGTTTGGCCGAGCCCCTGCTGCGTCTCTGCCTCGATCCCGGAGAGGATCTGTTGATGGCCGCTGATGGGGTCCCAGATGCGGAGGCGATACCGCCCAGGGGCGTAGACGGGCAAGATGATCTATCGCTGCGAGAGGCGCCGGGTGTACACCACCTGTTGGGTGGCTTGCTGCACCACCTGTACCACCGGCAAATGCTCGGCGGAAACTGACAAGGGCGGCAACCAAGCGGCTGCGGCTTGCCCAGCCTGATCGCGCTGATGCAACACCAGAGGCCAATCGGGCGATGGCTCAGGCTCAGAGGGCGTCGCATCAGGCAGCGCATAGGCACTCAAGGTGTAGGTGTGCGCCTGCGGATTGATGCGGATCTGTCCCCAAGCGACTCCAGGGGGATCCTTGGGCGGCAAGCCTGGGCTGAGAAAGGCGACGTTGGCATCGTCGGAGGGGTGCAAACGATAGGGCTGTAGCTCGGCTGCGCCCTGAGGGGCCACCACATGCAGGGCTAGCCCTTGCCGCAGGGTCTCGATTACGCGTGGCCACCCCAGGTCTTGGGGCTCAGCTCCGCGACTGGCTGACTCGGGTAGAGATCGGGGCTGCCAGTGGCGGGCAGAAAAGGCCAGCTTGAGGCTGACTCCGGCGGGCCAGTCCTGAGTCCAATGGGTAAAAAAATCTTGCTGCAGGTCTCCCAAGGGATAGGCGGGCGTTCCGGGCGGCGCGGCATCGTCTAGCAGGGCGAGGCTAAGGCCGCCGTAGGTCCAGGCAGCATAGGGCTGCGGATGGTCTTGGGCATCTAAGGGATGCACGGCTCCTTGCAAGGCCCGACTTAGCGGATGTTGTTGCGACGACGAAGATGCTGCTAATAGGCTGGGGCGCTTTTGCCACAGCGGGGCCATCATCCAGCCTAGTACTTGCCACTGTTGCAAGTGGTGTAGCCAGGCAGGGTGATCGGGATCAGCGAGCGAGTCGGGCAGGGGTTGGGGGGATGCAGGAGCCTGGCCCAGGTGCCAGTGAGGGGTTTGAGAGGTCAGCAGCGCTATCAACTGTGGGTAGGGGTAGCCTAGCGGGTGAGGAAGCCCTAGGGTGACGAGGTTTTGTGTGGCTTCGGGCGGGGGCGGGGGCAGCAAGGTATCGACCAGGGCATAGCGAGTCAGGCCCGTGTCGGGGTTGATTTGGCAACTTAGGCGGTAGGGCGTCGGCCCCTGGGGTTGCCAGGGGGAGAGCCGAAAGCGCGCCACCCGACTCATGGGGTCGAGGATGCTTTCTTTTTCTAACTGAAAGCCCTGCCCCCGGTCGATCTCTAGCCGGATGAGGCGGGTTACGGATAGGTTGACTGGAGCGAGGTAGGCCGCGAGGGTAAGGGTTTGTTGATCGAGGCTGTGGCGGGTAAATAAAATCGGGCCGTAGGCTCGCTCGGGATGGGGGCGCAGCAAAGCCCCCCCTAATTGCCATTGGTCGAAGCGCAGCACGGCCGTTTGAGCGAGGCTATCAACGGTCGGGAAGCTACTCACCAGGGCCAGGCCTCCTTGCAGGTCGCTCAGCCGGAGGCTGTCGCGGGCGATTTCTTCGAGGCGTCGCCCGGTGTTGAGTTCATGTGCGGTCAGGGTAAGGCGATACCATTGTCCCCACATGGGGCGAGCTTGCAGGCGTAGCTCCCAGGTGATGCGCATGTCTAGCGGGGAAATGGCGTCGGCTGGGGCCGTGTCGCC
>CAYVAP010000722.1:748-2856 GCA_964449365.1 uncultured Bacteroidia bacterium | reverse complement strand
GGGGCTGACCAAAGTGCCTGATACCCTTTACCTTATTCCCTTATACCCCTAGCCGCTCATATATGTGAGTGCTGCTAGTCAAGGCTTTATGATGAGGTAAAAAGGCGAGACCAGACTACTGGACATCATCCACTCAGACAGAATTTCAAGATTCACAGGATCATAAGTGCCTGAAAGCCATCTTGTTATACTACGTGGCGTAAGGATTGTAGAGTTGTAAAACACTATCACTTATGGATAACAAGGCCATTCAATAAATCAGCAACTCTACCATTCAACCACTTTGAAGTATAATCTTGTCCATATTGTCCAAAAACGAACGCGCCAAAAGCTCATGTCTAGTAGAATGAGGCGAGACCTAGAAGCGCCTATCAGAGGCCCTGATCGATCATGTCTAAAGAAATCCTAACGCCCTTTCAACTTCGGCCCTGCATTCTTCGTCTTTATATCAAAATCACTTGTATTATGAGCGAACAAGAAAACAGACCGTACGAACGCATGACCGATGAAGCCTTCGATGCTTTCAATGAGTCCTCGTTTGAGTCGAATAGCTCCCAAAATCGGGGGCGAGGCCCTGGCAGCGAAGCCGAGCGCAACTGGTCTACCATCGCTCACCTTTCTGGCTTGGCGGGCTACATCATTCCTTTTGGCATGGTGCTCGGGCCGCTGTTGGTATGGCTAATGAAGAAGGAAGAAATGCCCGTGGTAGGCGAGCACGCTCGTCGCGCGCTCAATTTTCAGATCACGGCCCTGATCGGCATCGTGATCTCGATTCCGCTGATGTTTCTCTTCATCGGTGTTCCGCTGCTCATATTGGTCGGGCTAGGCCAGTTGATCTTTACGATCATCGCCGGGGTCAAAGCCAATGAAGGTGCAGATTACCAGTATCCCTACAGCCTAGATCTGGTGAAGTAAGTAACGCGAGAAAAATAACTTCCCTGATTCGGCTAGAGATCAAAGAGGGATCGTGAGATCTTGAGATGGTGAGATCCTGAGACGTACAATCTCATAGTCTCAATCTCTCAACCTCTCATTTCCAAGCGAAGAAGGCCAACTTATTTTTTGAGCGTTACTTAGGCTCAACTCACTGCCATCAGGGCCAAGATATCTTCGAGGTACTCGCGGTGATTGGCCAGGCGAGGCACTTTGTGTTGGCCCCCCAGCTTTGCGCGCTTTTTCATCCAGAGGTGAAAGGTGCCTTGGGGCAACGAGTGCACGCGTGGTGCATGTAGCGCCAGATTGCCGCTGCGCTTGGCGTCGTAGTCGCTGTTGAGGTCGCGTAGTACCTGATCCAGCACCTCACGAAAGTGGTCGAGACTGTCGGGCTGCCGTCCAAACTCGATCAGCCATTCGTGGCCGCCTTTGCTGCGCCCTTCCAGGTAGATGGGCCCGGCGGTGAAATTGCTCACCTGCGCCCCCGTAGCCTTGCAGGCTTCGGTAATAGCCGTTTCGGCGTTTTCCACCATCAACTCCTCGCCAAAGGCGTTGATAAAGTGCTTGGTGCGTCCGCTGACCCGCAACTTGTAGGGCGCAGCTTGGGTGAATACCACCGTATCGCCCACCCGGTAGCGCCACAGGCCACCATTGGTACTGATCACCAAAGCGTATTGTCGCCCGACCTCCACCTCGCTGAGGATGTGGGTCTTGGGATGCTCTTCATCGACGTGCTCCAAGGGGATGAATTCGAAGAAGATGCCATAATCCAGCATGAGCAGCAGGTCGCGGCGGTCAAATTCATTTTGCAGGGCAAAGTAGCCCTCCGATGCGTTGTAGATGTCCATGTAGGTCATGCCGCCGCCGGGGATCATCTGCTCGAATTGGCGGCGGTAGGGTGCGAAGCTCACCCCGCCGTGCATATACAGCTCCAGGTTCGGGCAAATTTCGCGCAGGTTGCGGGCCTGCAGGCCCAGCTTATCAAACATATGGTTGATCAGCACCATGGTCCAAGTGGGTACACCGGCAATGGAGGTTACGTCTTCGTACATAGCCTCATTGGCCATGGCTTCGATTTTTTCTTCCCAGTTGGCCATCAGGGCCACCTCTTTGCTGGGGGTGCGCAGCAATTCGTAGAAGACAGGTAGGTTTTCCATCATCACGACGCTGACGTC
>CAYVAP010000722.1:0-738 GCA_964449365.1 uncultured Bacteroidia bacterium | reverse complement strand
TTAGAGAGCATTCCGACGAAGGTCCCGTCGGAGACGCCCACCTGCTTCCGGATCTCGCGGGAGAAGACGCCGAAATAGTCGGCGCTGACGTCGCCGTAGCGGATGTTGCGCAGCCGGGGATGGGGGCTATGGGTACCGCCGATGGAGAGGGCCTTCCCAGTGAAGAGCTTGCTCTCAGGGTGCTGATTCAGATAGATGGCCAGCATGTCCTGCCCAGCCTTGAAGTGGCACTCTTCGAGGGTCTCTTCGGTGACCGGGATAAACTTGGAGCGGTCGTTGGTGGTGCCCGATGACTTGGCAAACCAAGTCATCTTGCCCGGCCATAGTACATCGGCCTCGCCCTGAAAGGCGCGATCGATCCAGGGATACAACGCTTCGTAGCTACTGATGGGCGTACGCTCGCGAAAGGTATCGACCGACATGCCGCGCTCATAGCCGTGGCGCTTGCCCCACTTGGTACTGTGAGCCGTCTCGATCAGCCGCTCAAACCAGTGTTGCTGCACCTGATGAGGATGCGTCATAAAGTGCTCTACCTGCTCCATGCGGCGCTTCAGGTACCAGCTCGCGATGTTGTGGACCATGCGGATCATCGGCGTAGTAATCTTGGTGGTGGGATGATTGGGCATTCGGCATTCGTAATTGTTGGGGAGCCTGGGTAATTCCGAGTTCCGAATGACAAATTTTGAATTCTATTCCCTCAGCGATTCAACTGAAAATTTTCCCCAAGATATAACCGCC
>CAYVAP010000721.1:0-2859 GCA_964449365.1 uncultured Bacteroidia bacterium | reverse complement strand
GGCATACGCAGGCAATGGTGAGCATTCGTGTAAAGGTGGGCATTTCCCACTCGATGACCCAAAGAGGCTCAACGCTGCATCTCCTGGCGGAAGGTGGTCAAGGACAACTCGGCAGCGGCGAGGCATCGGTCGAAGTAGTGGTGAAAATCATCCGAGCGGACCATGAAATTTTCTACCGTGAGCCAGACGTTGCTGTTTTGCAGGTAAAGTTTGGCCGCCTTGACTTGGCGATTGGTCTGGGTGCAGGCGCGCAGGGCGCGGTCGTATTCGCGTTGGCTTTCGATAGGCCAGAAGTTGGGCAGCACCAGACGAAAAAAAAGTGGATCTTGCGGATCGACGCTGAGGAAAAAGCTCAGGTTGCCCGCCTGAAACTGCACGTCGCCATCGCGGTCGATGTATGCTTGATAACCAGCTCCTTGCAGGTCGCTGAGGTAGCTGCGTTGCAAAGAGCCTTTGGGTTGGGCGAGCAAAATCGTGGGCAGCAGGCAGCAAGCGAGCAAAAAGGTACGCATAGGGCATCGGTTGAGGGGATTGATCAAAGGTAATGATACGGATTATCTGTAAAACTTGCCTTTCCCCCCCTTTCGGCGCAATTTTGTTCCGCCTCACCTACATGAACGGTCAGGGATATAAGGGAATAAGGGTATAAGGTGGTCAGGTACAGCATTTACCTACCGTTCATATTGGCTCACTCAGTGGCTGCCCAAGCGGCTCACCTATATGAAAGGGGCGTAGGAGGCTTCGGCACAGGTCAGCCCCCCACATATTGGTTCACTCAGTGGCCGCCCTAGCGGCTATCTTTACTCTCAACTCCCAACCCTCAACTCTCAACTCTCAACCCCCAACTCACTCCCATGCCGCGCACCGAAATCAAGCAGCTACTCACTACGGATCCTCAAGACCAGACTGTGGTCGTGATGGGCTGGGTCAAGACTTTCCGCGCCAATCGCTTTATCGCACTCAACGACGGCTCGACTATCAACAACCTTCAGGTGGTGGTAGATTTTGAAGCATATCCCGAAGCCCTGCTGCGGCGCATCGCGACAGGCGCGGCGCTCAAGGTGAGTGGCAAGCTAGTCGCCTCGCAGGGCTCTGGTCAGGCGGTGGAGGTGATGGCTGAAGAGATCGAGGTGCTGGGCGACTCTGACCCGGGGACCTATCCCATTCAGCCCAAGAAGCATAGCCTGGAGTTTTTGCGCGAAAAGGCCCACCTGCGCATGCGCACCAATACGTTCGCGGCAGTTTTTCGGGTGCGGCACACCCTGGCCTACGCCATCCACCAATATTTTCATGAGCATGGCTATTATTACATGCATACCCCCATCATCACTGCCAGTGATGCAGACGGGGCGGGAGAGATGTTTCGGGTGAACAGCCTACCCCTCGGCGAGCCGCCACGCAACGACGAGGGGCAAATCGACTGGAAGGAGGACTTCTTTGGCCGCGAAGCCAACCTCACCGTATCGGGGCAGCTCGAAGCCGAAACCGGAGCCATGGCCCTAGGCAAAGTCTACACCTTTGGCCCTACCTTCCGCGCCGAAAACTCCAACACTACCCGCCACCTGGCCGAGTTTTGGATGATCGAGCCGGAGGTGGCCTTCAATGATCTGGCCGCCAACGCCGACCTGGCCGAGGATTTCTTGCAGTCCACCATCGGCTACGTGATGGCGCAGTGCGTCGATGATCTGGCCTTTTTGGATCAGCGCATACAGCAGGAAGAAAAAAACATGAAGGCGGAAGAGCGCCGACCCATGGGCCTACTCGATACCCTGCGCTTTGTGACCGAAAATGCCTTTCGCCGCATCACCTACACCGAGGCCATCGACCTGCTGCAACAGTCCAAGCCCTACAAAAAGAAAAAATTTCAATACCCAGTAGAGTGGGGCAAAGACCTGCAATCAGAGCATGAGCGCTACCTAGTCGAAAAGAAATTTGGCCAGCCCGTGATCGTGACCGATTATCCCAAGACCATCGAGGCCTTCTACATGCGCCTCAACGATGACGACAAAACCGTGGCCGCGATGGATATCCTCTTTCCCGGCATCGGGGAGATGGTAGGTGGCTCGCAGCGCGAAGAGCGCCTGAAGGTGCTCAAGGCGCGCATGGCGGAGATGCGTGTATCTGAGGAGGAGCTGTGGTGGTACCTGGACCTGCGCAGATTTGGCACGGCACCCCACGCGGGCTTTGGCCTGGGTTTCGAGCGCATGGTGCAGTTTGTTACAGGCATGAGCAACATCCGCGATGTGATTCCCTTCCCTCGCTTCCCCAAAAGTGCGGAATTTTGAGCGAATCTCTTCACCTGTATGAAAGGGCCATAGGGGGCTTCGGCACGGGCTAGCCCCCCCATATGGGCTCACTCATGGGTTGCGCCTGCGGGGCAACCTTACGAACTCATCTATATGAACGGGGCATAGGGGCCATAGGGTAGAGGGCTTCGGCACGGGCTAGCCTCCCCCCCATATTGGCTCACTCAGTGGCCGCGACAAGCGGCTATCTTTACTTTCAACTTCGAACTTTGAACATTCTTTATTAGCCGCCAGCCGCCACCAGGTGGCTGGTTTGGTGGATCACGGCTTTGGCGCAAGATTTGTGGATGATCGGCTACCATTGCTACTCGATCGACTTGCGGTGCCTGCGACTTTGTCCTTACTTTGCAGCTAAGTAACGTGAGAAAAATAACTTCCCTCATTCGGCTAGAGATCTCGTTCTAGATCAAGGAGGGATCGTGAGATGGTGAGGTTTTGGGGTTTTGAGATGGTGGATGGTGAGATAGTGAGACCTTGAGATCGTGAGATAGTGAGATGGTGAGATCCTGAGACTTGGGGACGTACAGTCTCCTACTCCCAATCTCTCGACCTC
>CAYVAP010000720.1:0-2860 GCA_964449365.1 uncultured Bacteroidia bacterium | reverse complement strand
CCGGGCAATCAAACTCTTCCCCACGCCCGGAGGGCCAAGCAAAAAAATACTCTCCCCCGCCACGGCGCTGAGCAGCGCCAGCTTGACGGGTTCTTCGCGTTCATACAACCCTTGGCAAAGGCCATCGATCAGGCGCTCGATCTTGCTGCGCACAGAGGTTGCGGTGGTATGCTCCATTAGCCCAAAAAACCGGAATAATCCGCCTTTGTTCGATCTTGACCAACATCCGTTTAGGAAAAAAATTTGACTTTTGGCGAAGGGGGGTAAGCAATTGCCCCGAAATGCCCCGACGCTTAGGCTGAAACTACGTAAGATTGAGTAAGCGCCAGACATCATACGGCAACTTTTTTGTAGGCTACCCAATATCAGGTAGCATCATCTGGCCTCTCCTCCCCGCCGATAAGGCGAAAGCTCTGTAAGAATCTGAGCGGTTTTGTCGCTACTGGCCTGCGCAAATAGCAAAGTGTGGCATATCCTTTGGTTCATCAGGGTGTATAATCTTCACTTTCGGATTTCTATTCATCTTTCCAAACAAATACCATCTCTCATGCTCTCTCAGACCCGAAATTTATTTTTGGTGGTATCTCTTTCCACCTTTCTGATTTTAGGTAGCGAATGGGTGCCTCATGCCCTTCCTACCTTTGATGCGACGACTTTGCTCCTGTCGGGTGAGGCACACGATGACGACCGCATCTGGCGCTGGGACGAAGTCGACGAACAACCGCAACCGCTTAATTATCAGCAGGTAAAAGGCTGGATTGGCTATCCCGAGACCGCCTATCAGGCGGGGATTCAGGGGGACGTGACCCTGCGGGTCTTGGTCAATGAAGCAGGTGAGTACGAGCGCCACGAAATCGCGGAGAGCTTTCATCCGCTGCTGCGCATTCCCTGTGAGGTCTTCACCCCGCTGATGGTGTTCAAGCCTGCTTCTCACAACGGCAAGGCCGTCAAGTGCTGGATCGATATAGCGTATCACTTCGAGATTCCCGATTATGGAAAGTAATTGCCAGCCTGAAACTCAACCCAACCCCATCCCTCTTGGTCCAGACCCAGGAGGGATTTTTTTTCTCAAAGACATATATATGTGTAGCGAAGCATAATGGCTGGGACTGGATAATAGCAAAGCCCGAAAGGATTGATTAAGTTTACCCCTAGTACTAGTGGCCTTTATGAACGGTATGCGGAATACGGTATGCGGTTGCCAGGCGGGGCGGTTTCCCGTCGTTGATTTTTCCCGTCTCAGTTGCTACCCCAGCGGCCAATGGGCCTCACCTATGAAACTTCTCAAGGCATGATCCAACCTTACCTCACCTCCCTCTTCTCGCTCCGATTTTGGCTGTTGACGCTGCTCCTCGTGGGCGCGGGCGATCTCTGGAGCCAAGCCTGTATCGACACTTTTCCTTACGTGGCAGACTTCGAGACCACCAATGGCGGCTGGAGCGGTATTGATATCGCCCCTGGCAACCCACCTAGCTCCTGGGTGTGGACCACCAACATCGCCAATCCCATTATCAGCAATGCCGCCTCGGGTACAGGATGCTGGGTGACGGGCAACAACCCCACCCTGGCCCCGCCCAATGAGCCTTACAGCTATTTTGCGGGGGAGCAATCGGCAGCCGTGAGCCCTTGCTTTGACTTTAGCAACCTGCAAAATCCCGGTATCCAGTTCAATATTTGGTGGGAAAGCGAAGCTGGCGAAGACGGCACGATATTTCAGTACTCGACCAACGGGGGCGTTACCTGGATCACGCTGGGCAATTACCTCGACCCCTTCAACTGGTACCAAGATAGCTCGATCTCTTCGCTGGGGTTTGCGCCGGGCTGGTCTGGCGATACCCTGCAAGGCAACACTGGTAGCAACGGATGGGTCTCGGCCCAGCGTCAGCTTGCCTTTTTAGCGGGTCAGCCCAACGTACGCTTCCGCTTTCTGTTTGCCTCCAATCTAGACCCCGCGCTGGCCAGCATCATGGATGGCTTTGCCTTCGATGACGTGGTGGTGGCCGATCATCCCGTCGTTGATCTCGGCCCAGATACTACCTTGTGCTTTACCCAAGCCATCACCTTGGACATATGCCACCCTGAGGGGGTGAGCTACGCCTGGAATACCAATCCCAGCGATACCAGTTGTACCCTTACCGTCGGGCAGGGCCTGAGCTACATCGGCTTTCTGACCGACTCCACGGGTTTTGTGGTGACCGATACCATCACCCTCACCCTCTCGCCCACGTTTGTGAATCTCGGCCCCAACCAGACCATTTGTCCGGGTGATACGCTGACCCTGGACGCCAGCAGCGCTGCGGCTAGCTATGCTTGGACACCAGGTGGACAGACCACCCCTACCATCCAAGCCTTCGAGACGGGCGAGTACTCGGTCACCGTTTCGGATACCTTTGGCTGCGTAACTCAAGATTCTGTTAACATCCTGGTGGATCCGGTGCCACCGGTTGACCTCGGTGAGGATACAGCCATTTGTGCGGGTAGCACCATCGCCCTCAATGCGGGCGAAGGCCCACCGGGTACGACCTATACCTGGTCTCCGATCTCGGCTAGTACCCAGACGGTGCTGGTCGCCTCTCCAGGGGAGTACTCAGTCTCGGTGAATACCCCTGCTGGCTGTAGCGCCACCGACACTGTGAATATCAGCGTATCGCTGTTTCCGGTGGTGAACTTGGGGCCCGACCGGGCGGTGTGCGATTCGGTGGTCCTCAATGCGGGCAATCCGGGTGCCTCCTATCAATGGTCTACTGGTGCCGCCGATACCAATCAGACCTACACGGTCGCCACGCCTGGCACCATTTGGGTAGATGTGGTCAATCAGGCAGGCTGTGCGACCTCAGATACGGTCGCGATCACCATCTCG
>CAYVAP010000719.1:0-2873 GCA_964449365.1 uncultured Bacteroidia bacterium | reverse complement strand
GGCGCGGGGAGCGCGGAGCTTACCTCTCACCTATATGAACGGTCAGGGGTATAAGGGAATAAGGTAGTCAGGCACAGCGGCACAGCATTTACCTGCTGGTGAGGCACTCTGTGCCGAAACCGTTCATATTGGCTCACTCAGTGGCCGCCCAAGCGGCTAGATTTACTTTCAATTGCGAATGACTCATCACGAATTTCGAATTATATGCACTAGCAGGATGGCCAATCCTGTCAAAAACAAATGCTACCCAGCAACAGGTTTAGGAGTATGATTGAACCTAGTAGCATGCATTCTCATCACTTACACGATCTTAACCTCAATCACATCATTCTATGAAGCTAATCCACTTGCTTTGGGGCAGTAGTGCCTCCGATTCGTCTGCGGCTCAGATTGGCAACCTGATTTTGCGGGTCTTTGCGGGGCTGTCGATGGCCTTTGCGCATGGCTTGCCCAAATTCGATCAGGTCGAGCCTTTTGCTGATAAAGTCGCCGCACTGGGTTTTCCCGCCGAGGGCTTTTTCGCCTGGGCTGCCATCTTGGCCGAATTTGTGGGGGGAATCTTGCTGGCGCTCGGACTGGGCACCCGGGTGGCGGCATTTTTTATGCTGATCACCATGCTGGTCGCGGCCTTTCTTAGCCATGGGGCCGATCCCTTTAGCAAGCAGGAAAAAGCCCTGCTCTACGCCGCAGTCGCGCTTTACTTCGTGCTGACGGGAGGAGGGCGCTATGCGGTCGACCGCTGGCTGCGCAAGGCCTGAGCCATCCCCCAAAAACCTTTCCAACTTACCATGCTTGTTGTCATGGCGTAGGATACACGGCTAAACTGACGGAACCTCCAAAATTAACTGACAGTTCAGTTAATTAGATTCACCAGCCATGTAGGACACCAATCTGCTGTCTACCAGTGGATCCAGGGTTAATGATTCGAATATAGCAAATAGCTGTCTTCACATTTGTTCAAAATTTGACTAGTTTTTTTATAAAAAATTATATACAGCAAAGTTAAAATCTTGCTTGAAAAGTCATCTTGAGTTCATGTTGAGCTGATACCTTTGTTTTGGTTGCCTTAGAGTGATCCTCATTTCTAAAACATTGCTCAGCATGAAGCATTTGACTTTTCTTTTCGTGAGCTTGCTCTCCATGCAGGCGCTGGCCCAGCCTGTGGAGCCCATTGCCTCTTCGGATCATTGGCGCACCGTATGGCATCACGATCTGCCTATCCCCACCTTATCGCTTCCTGCTCAGGGCTTGAGCGAGCGGGGGGTGGCCATTTTGCTACACCACCGCGATGGCATCGATGATCGGACGAGACAATTTACCCAAAAGATTGCTCACTATGGCTACCGGGTGCTGATCCCGGACTGGCTGGCGACCTACCCTGCGGGTGAGCAGCAGCGCGCCTCATCGGATACTGATCGGGTTCCCCTACAAGTGGAGACCCCCGCACTCATGGCCAGCATGAAACACGTGCTCGAATGTGCCGACTCTCTGCGCAGCCAGGGCGGGCATCTGCTGCTGATTGGGATTGGCTGGGGAGCGACGCAGGCTTTTGAGCTGGCCACGCACACCCAACTGCCCCATGCTACGGTGGTGATCGAGGGAGAAGGGCTCAAAGTAGCGGCACAATGCGCCCGGATTGGTGCGCCAGTCTATGGCTTTTACCGTGCGCAAAGTCCTGAGCGCAACCAACGGATCAGGGCCTTGGGTCGCTACATGCTGGCCTCGGGTAAGACCTTCGATAAGGTGGTGTACGCAGGTGCACAGGTAGACTTCATGCTCCGCCCTGCCAAGCAACAGACCCAGGGGAGTCGAGAGGCGCGACAGAAGGCTTATGAGCGACTTGAAAAAATCCTGCTCGATCCCTGATCGCTGATCACCCATCAGGAAACGAAGCCCTGACGGGTCGGCTGATCCGCATGACGGCTTCTTGCCCGAAGGCGCGGCAATATCGGTCGGCAATGCTGTCGAGCCGTGCACTGAGGGCAGGCTCGCGAGCATGTAAGACCAGTATCACTCGCGAGGGTTCTTGCACGATCTGGCTATCGTCCATCTGCCACTGCCCTTGGGCAGGCATGATGGTGTAGCCCTGCGGAAATACCGGGGTAATTTCTTGCTGGACAAAGCGTGTAAAGCTGCTATCGGCGATGAGCTCTCCCTGAGGCCCCATTAGCCCAAAGTACAACTCCGTCTGCACCATGCGATGGCTGCCCGCTCCGGCCCAGCTATGGCAAGCGCACCATAGCCAGAGCCCTCCCAGCCAGAGCCAGCCGAGGGAGTAGGGTGCAGCAAAGATGGTTTTTTTTCGATATTTGGCATCAACCATAAGACCTGACAACCAGTGGCGCTTTTGGCAAATGGTTGAAGATAATGAATCCGGGCCGAAGCCTATGCATTCGACCTTACTTTCTGACCACTCGCCCGAAATCTTCGCAGGTTGGTCAGGATTCATTCGGCGGGCTAATCGATTTGCTTACTTTTCGACTGAAAATGATGCCCAAGGGCGTATTGCCCTTTTTCGATTCATAAGGATTATCGACATGAATGTCTTCCCCAATACTACCCGCCGACAGGCGCATATCCACCTGCCGATGGAGCGCGAACTGATTCAGGCTGCCCTGATTAGCCAAGAGGGGCTGCATCATCCGCTGGAGCTGCAGTCTCATGGCATCACCAACTACATGGTGCGCTGGAGCAAGGAACTGCCCTCGGGCACCTATCAGTTGGCCGTCAAGACGCAAGACGGCGAACGCATTAGCCGCACGATGCGCATTCACTGATGCTAGGGCGTGTGATTCGTGATTTGAAGGAAAACTAGTGCCTTCGGAATGAAGTAATTAACCATTCGAATTTCGTATAAAACATTGACCAGAAGC
>CAYVAP010000718.1:301-2888 GCA_964449365.1 uncultured Bacteroidia bacterium | reverse complement strand
CGGTGGCGCAATTGCCCTGCCGCCCTTGCTCGGTAGTGAAGCAAAATCCTTGTTACCGAGGTGATCGAGCCTGCATGCATTGGATCGAGCCGCAGCAAATCATGGATCGGGTAGGGGAGCTGCTATCGCCTCAGTCCTGACTGCGCATGAAAATGGTGGCGTAGTAGATCAGGGTCGCCAGCGAACCAAGTGCTGCGACCACGTAGGTCATGGCTGCCCAGTTGAGGCCCTTTTGGGCTTGGGCCAATTCCTCGCCGCGGGCCAGCCCCGAAGCCTCCAGGTAAGCCAGGGCGCGCTTAGAAGCATCGAACTCCACCGGCAGGGTGATGAAGCTAAACAGGGTGCTACCCGCCAGCGCGATGATGCCTAGCAGCATGATTTGGGGAAAAGTCTGTAGGGTGAAGATCCCGGCGAGCAGCAGCCAGGGGCTGAACCGCGAGGCGATGCTCACCACGGGTACCAAGGCAGAGCGCATCTGCAAGAAAGAATACGCCTTGGCGTGTTGCACCGCGTGGCCGCATTCGTGGGCGGCCACGGCTGCCGCCGCGATGCTGGGCTGTTGGTACACCCCCTCGCTGAGGTTGACCGTACGATTGGCAGGGTTGTAGTGGTCGGTGAGCATCCCGCCGGTAGCGGTGATCTGTACGTTGTGAATGTGATAGTACTGCAACATGCGCTCGGCGATCTGCTGCCCCGTGAGGCCCGAGGAGGTGCGCTGCTGCGCCAGGCCGTTCATCACGCGCTGGAAACGTTGACGAACCAGCCAGCTAGCTAGCGCAACCAATCCGAATATCAGGTAAATGCCCATTATGAAATTTGTAATTAGTTGGGAAGATGGGATAAGCCTGGTCGTGCTTACAAACGGTTATTTAAACGATGATCAGACCTGAGTGGTTTCCCATTTTTGAGCCTATTTGAGAGCAAATATCTGACCAGTAGTCATTTAAAGTGATCTTGGGGCGTAGCTTTTGCAAGCTGTGAGAGGATTTGTCATCTTTTAAAAATCTACCCTAGGTGTTGATGATTTTTCATAACTTGAGCCATCAAACCTCTATCATCTCTTTATGGCTCGCAACATTCTTGCTTCTACCCGATCTCTAAAGGAGGGGAATCTCTATGGCTATAGCCTACCCAAAGGGCTGGTCGGCCTCAAGATTACGCAAGTAGATCAGGTGTATCAGTTGAGGACTACCAGCCTAAGGCTGCAACCAGATCCTCAGCATCAGTATTTTTTCAAGTATCAGCCTAGCGCCTTTACTGACGACGACATTACCCTGGAGTTTTCTTCTGAGGGTTATCTCAAGAAGATTTGCACCATCATCGATGATCAGACCGATGAGTTTATCAACAAGGTGGCCGATTTGGGGACCAATCTGGCCGAAACCTTGGCAGGCGTGAGCACCCGCAGCCTCGCAGAGCGGGTGATCGCGGAGGTGGAAGTCGATCCTTTCGATGAAAAGGCCATGGGACAACTCAACGCCTACCTCAAGCAGACTGACCAGAGTATGGAGCTGACGGCTCGCATGTTGGGGCAAGCAGCCTCCGGAGGAGAGGAGATCACACAGCGCGCGCAATCAGGCGTGTACTTCAAGCCCCATGGCACCTGTGAGTTGACCCTGAGCAGTCAAGCGGGCGAATTTAGCGCCCAAGCGCGCATCCCTCATCCCCACCAACTGGGATTCGTGGCGATTCCACAGGCGGCCTGGGTCAAAACCACCTTCACCATGACTTTTGACGAAGCGGGGGTGCCTAATAAGATCGAAGTCAAAAAGCCCAGCAGCGCCATGGCGTTGATTGAGCTACCCATCAATATTCTGAAGGCCATCGTGTCTATCCCCAGCCAACTGATTCAACTGCGGGTGAATTTGCAAAACGACCGTCGGAGTGCGCTCTCCGCTCAGATGGAATCGGATAAGCAGATGAAAGCCTTACAAGATCAGCTAGCTACATATCGTGAGGAGCAGCGAGCGACACAGACCCGTAGCCTCAATGGCGGTGACAATGGCGCAGCGTCAACTTCCCAGCCTGCGACCCGTAGCGGAGGGGAAACTACTCCGGTCGATCACGCCCAATGGAGTCAGATGCAAAACCAGGTGAAGAAAATGGAACAGGATCTGCTGATTTTGCGCAGAAGACTCAACGATCAACCCTAACATCAAAAAATACCTCCTGACTTGCGAGCAGGAGGTATGAAATAAATCGGGACAGGAAAATGCGATATCTTTAGCTGTAGGGGAAGGATTCGAACCTTCACGAGGTGGTTAGGCCCTAGGGCTTTATCCTCAACCCTCACCCTCGAGACCAGAGGGCATGGCTGCCAGTTTCATCACCCTACAGGATTATGCTCAGCCCAAGATCGACAATTTCGCTTAGTTGTGAGATTTGCAATGTTTCCCTTTGTTTGTTGATACAAATGTAGGAGGCGGGCTGTTATTTTCAAAATAAACTAATAAAAATTATAAAAATTCTCAAATATTGCAATTGATTCCAGGATTTTTTGAGAATTTTTCAAAAAACACTCATCCAAATGGCTGCGAGTTTAGTAATTGATAAACTATACTTGCAGAATTTATCGATGTTGATGACG
>CAYVAP010000718.1:0-291 GCA_964449365.1 uncultured Bacteroidia bacterium | reverse complement strand
GATCGCTAAGCGGCTTGATGTGTCTGGCGGCACAGTCCACGTCCGCATGAAAAAGCTCACCGGCATGGAGGTGGTCAAAGGCTCTCATCTTGAAGTCGACGCCAGCGCCTTGGGCTATGATATTTGTGCCTTCGTGGGGATGTTTCTGGAAAAAGGATCTCTGTACAATCGCATTGTCAAGCAATTGGAGGCCATCCCAGAAATCACCGAAATTCACTACACCACTGGTCGCTATGGGATCTTTCTGAAAACCATTAGCCGCAATACCCGCGAGCTGCGCTCTATTCTGAA
>CAYVAP010000717.1:0-2890 GCA_964449365.1 uncultured Bacteroidia bacterium | reverse complement strand
ATAACTTCACACGCTTGGTTGATCTTTTCGGCGAATCTTCCGCGACAGTTGGGGCCCCTTACCCCAACTTCGCGTGGAGAAAAAGCCTCGCCTAGCCCGCTATGTTCGGTTTTCCTTCCTTGTCTTCACCAAAAATCTCTGCCCAATCATACGTATCTATTTTGTATGTGTGCCTAAGGGGAATGAATATAGCCAAATTCACATTTCTGCTTGAGGGGGCAAACTTTCTCTATATTCAGAAAGTTCTGAATACATGAGATGGCAAAGAGCAATTTTGTGGTATCGCAATGATCTGCGTATCCACGATCATGAACCCTTGACTCGGGCCCTGGATAATGTCCAGGAGATCATTCCGGTATATTGTATTGATCCCCGCTGGTTTGGAGAGACGCCGTTTGGCTTTGCCAAGACGGGGCCCTTCCGTGCCAAGTTTCTGCGCGAGAGCTTGATAGATTTGCGAGAGCGCCTGCGAGAGCGCGGCAGTGAACTGATCGTACGGGTGGGCAAGCCTGAAGAGGTGTTGCCAGAGTTGGCGCAAGCCTTTCAGGCTGAAGGGGTTTTTGCACACAAAGAAGTCACCTACGAGGAGTTGCAGGTTGAAGAGGCCGTCGAAAAAGCCTTTTTCAAAGCTGGTATCACCCTGGAGCTGACTTGGGGAGCTACCCTTTATCATCTGGCCGACCTTCCTATGCCGGTACGGTCTCTGCCCGATGTGTTTACGCAGTTTCGCAAGCAGGTCGAAAAAATGGCTGAGGTGCGGGAAGTTCTTCCCACGCCAGAAGACATCCCTACGCCAGCGATCCCCGATCCGGGTGAGATTCCTAGCCTCGAAGCTCTCGGAATCGCTGCCCCTTCCCTCGACGAGCGTGCCGTCTTGGCCCATCAGGGCGGCGAAACGGCCGGGCTAGAACGTCTCAACACTTACTTTTGGGAGCAGGATCTACTGCGCACCTACAAGGAGACCCGCAACGGATTGATCGGAGCAGATTACTCCTCTAAATTTTCGGCCTGGCTAGCCATGGGTTGCCTTTCTCCCCGCAAAATCTACGAAGAGGTGCACCGCTATGAATCGGTGCGCAAAAAGAATAGCTCTACGTACTGGCTCATCTTCGAGCTGATCTGGCGTGATTACTTCCGCTTTGTAGCCAAAAAATTTGGCAAACGCCTCTTCATGCGCGGCGGCATCAAAGACAATGGCTACCACGGCAAGCACGACTGGGCCCGTGTCGAGCGCTGGATCGAAGGCAGCACGGGTATCCCCTTCATCGACGCCAACATGCGCGAAATCAAGCACACCGGATACATGTCCAACCGAGGGCGGCAAAACGTCGCGTCCTTTTTGGTCAAAGATCTGGGGATCGACTGGCGCATAGGGGCAGAATATTTCGAATCGCAGCTGGTCGATTATGACCCTTGTAGCAACTGGGGCAACTGGAACTACGTGGCAGGCATAGGCAACGATCCTCGCGAGGATCGCTACTTCAACATCATTTCGCAGGCCAAGCGATACGATCAGCAAGGCGACTATATCCGCCTGTGGGTGCCAGAGCTAGCTGCGTTGCCAGCTTCGATCATCCACGACCCTAGTCAGGTTTATTCCGGTCAGCTTCGCGAGCATCACATCGAGCTAGGCGTCGACTATCCCAACCCGGTGATCGATTTAGGCAAAAAAGTTACCAGCCGTCGGTAGGTACTGTCTCCCTGGACGATCTAGACGATCAACTAAGATACCTGGACCAATGATTTTTTCATTGGTCCACTCTTTTTTGTTGCCACCCCGTCGAGGTACTCATGAGCGCCTGGCTTTGAATTGGTGATTTTTCCCACGTTATTTATGATTGCTGAATGATAGGTGAGGCCCATGGGTCGCGATCCGCGGCAATTGGGAGAGAGAATATGAATGGCGGCAAACCACCCTGCCTGACGACCGCATTCCGTATTCCGCTCATATAGGTGAGGATTACCCTGTTACTTGCTATCTATCATTGCCAATCTCATCCACAGCCTTGCTTCATGGCGTCATTGCAATCAGCTACCGAAGAGGAAATCATCGTCGCATTGCGCCAGGGTGGTCGCACCCGGCGAGAGCATGAAGAGTTGCTCTACCGCCGCCATGTGGACTTTGTTCGCTTGCGACCTCGCAAGTACCAACTCAGCGAGGAAGAAGCCCGCGACTGCTATACCGATGCTTTTTTGGTCGTGGTAGATCATATAGTGAGTGGACGCTTCGAAGGCCGCAGCAGCCTCAAGACCTATTTTTCTCGGATTTTTCGCAATAAATGTGTTGATGCCTTCCGGAAAAAGACGACTAGGGAGACGAATTGGAGCGAAACATTCCCTGAGTTGCCAGACGAGTCTCAGGATTTTTTGCGTCAGTTGGTGGGGCAAGAAGAGCTACAAAGCCTCCGCCATCGGCTCACCCAGTTGAGTGCGCGCTGCCAAGAGTTGCTGCTACTGTCTGGCCAGGGATACAGCCCTGCCGAATTGGCCGAAAAGTTTGGGTTCAAGACCCCAGCCAGTGCCGCTAGCCAACGCTACAAGTGCCTGGAGCGCCTCAAGCGCCTGGTCGAAGAGGTCAACTCGCCCCATTCGCGTCAATGAGCCTGCCTAGGCTCTCTCCATCAAATCCCCCCATCGTCGTTGCCATGGACCCTTCTTATTCTTCTCATCCACACACTGAGCTGATCGACCGTTACCTCTGTGGGCAGCTCGACCATACCGAACGGGCTGCTTTCCAACAGCGCTGTGAGGATGATCCATCCTTCGCAGCCGAGGTCAAGCGGCAGGTGATCGCCGAGGCCACCGCTCGCCGCGCTGGCCGCGAGCAGCGCGTGGCCCATTTCAACGCCATCTACGATCAGAGCGCCGCCTCAGCCTCCCGAGGCATCGT
>CAYVAP010000716.1:0-2891 GCA_964449365.1 uncultured Bacteroidia bacterium | reverse complement strand
TAGAAACAGAAAGCAATCTCTGGCTGCTTCGAACTCTTGGATCAATAGCAGGTGCAACCCGGTGCGGTACAAGTGGGTAAGTGCAAGCGCCCTTTCCTGACCCCGGCGAAACACTTCAAGGCGAGCGCCTGCAGATGGATAGGTATCATCCCAGGCGTAGTGCCGCGCGAGAAACAAGACCAATGCTTCTGGCGCGTATGAATCTTTGGACTCGGTAAGGTGCCAGGCAAAAGCAGCGTAATAGTCTGCTTCTAGTTCGCGCTTTACTTGATCATGCTCCGATGTCTTTGAGGCAGAACCTGGTAAGCCGATCAAGCGATGAGCGATGCAAGAGCTTTGCTGAAAGAAGTGCCCCAACTCGTGGGCCAGGATCATCGTTAGCATGGCTTGATATCGGGTTGGGGGTTGACTGCTTCTGAGGGTATCGACCAACCATCGGTCGATCGAAATGGTCTGCCCCTCAGGATTGAAGGTGGCGCCTCGGGCTTTAGCAACGGGCGCATAGATAAGCTCAGGAGCTTGCGTAGGAGGAAGGTTGAGGTAAGCCAGTAAGTCCAAATAAATCTCGCTTGGCGTCGGATACTTATCTTTATCTACAGGCTGACTGCCTAATAACAAGCATAAGGCTAACCAGGCTGCCAAAGCTTGAACAGAGACTTTAAGCACAGTTACCATTCTTCTTGAGCTAAGTTGCGCACCTGCTGATCAGTACTTTTCTGCAAATCCGACCGCAGTCGTTGAGCCATATCCCGAGAGCCGTGCTGCCACTGCCAGGCAGCCCAGTACAGTTTGATTACGTCGGAGGTAGGGGCCTGCGCCGCCCGCTCCAAAAGGACACCTGCTTTCTGTACATCTCCAACTTGTAGGTATGCCACCGCCAAATAGAAAGAAACCTCTGCACCTATCGGTCCGCTGGCTTGGTAAGCCTCTAAGTGTGATGCTGCACGTAAAAATCTTCCAGCTCGATAATCTGCCAAGCCTGCTAGAAGGGTGTCTAAGCGAGCAGGGTTGGCCGTCGCGCCTTGCGCTTGCTTGAGTTGCTCTACCTGAGTGCTAAGCTCCTCAGGAGGAGCTTTGGCCAGGATTTTCTTTGCGGTCGAAGGCTGGCCCAGCCACCAGCCTACGCCCATTAGGGCCAGTAGTAGCAATACTGCAGCACTGGCATATACCCCAATCTTAAGCTGGCGCGGTGGCCTGGAGGGATGCGCTCGCAAGGCTTGCAACTGGGCTTCTATGCCATTAGAAGCATAGAGCCTGCCAGCCAGGTACAACTGCCGCTGTCGTCGTAGTTCCCCAGCCAGGTCAAGGTCGCGGCTGAGGGCTTCCTCCATGCGGTCGCGTTGCTCCTGGCTCAAGTCTCCTTTGAGGTAGTCGGGAATCAAGAGGTAAGGGTCTTGGAATGGGGTCATGGGTTTGAAGAGTTGTGTAATTCCCGATACAATGGCTCCATGCGCGCGCGTTTCCAAAAATACTCGATACAGCGCTTCCGCTTTTGGCGGACAAAGCCTAAAGTCCAACCGTATTCTTCGCTCAGTTCTCGGTCATTCGAGGGTCTGGTAAAGGTATCGTACAATAGCTCGACACAATCCTCCATGCCATCTTGCCTCATGATGGAAAATACCTGTTTCATCAAGGTCATTTGCTGCCGCAGTTTCGAATGGTCTCGATCTACATAAGAAGCTTTTAATTCCTCCACACCAGCCAGTAGTTTTTGCTCTACTCCCCGCCTCTCTGTCAGAGATTGGGCGGCCAGGTTGCTCAATATCTTTTGGTAGTAAGACGAGGGCTTCCGCAAGACATTGGGAGGCACAGATTTTTCCCAAAGAATTTTGATGCCCTCTTGCACTAAATCTTTACACAGCTCTTCATCCAGTGCCCGGAGATATCCCTGCCGCTTTAGGTGTCTCAGCCCCTGGTCCCATAGCTTGCGCATGGTCTTTTTCGTCATAGCGTGTATGTCGCGCTGAGTCATTGGCCAAAATATATAAATGGTGCCCATAAAGTTGGATCTACGCCTTGGGCAGCCGCCTGAATTTGTGTCTGTTGTAAAGCCGCAGCAGCGCCTGGATCTCCTGCTTGTAGGTAGGAATAAAAAGTGGGAAAAAATTTGGCTGAATATTGGTCGCTGGTAGACCAACAACTGAGCAACAGGTTGGTGGCTCCTGCCAGGCGTAGGCTATATAGCAAGCTCAATTGCCCTACCTTTCCCCTGATGGCTCCCCCCGCCGTTTGACAAGCCGAAAGTATCAGCAACTCTGGCGCAAGGTCTAGCTGCATCAGCTCGTGCGGTTGTAGCAAGCCATCGCTGGAAGAGTAGGGTGGGCGAGAAAAAGCGATGCCTGCCAACATACGAAAGTCGGGATCTACCCAGGCATGAGTGGCCAGGTGTAAGTAGCGGTAGTCCTGCAATTCTCCCGTACGGCTCAAGCGTCGAAAGGCGGCTTCGGTCGCAGCGGTGTCGAGCAACAAACGGGTAGAACCCATAGGAAATTGCTGGGCACAGCGACGCAGCTCGGTGTTGGCGTAGGGCAAGCGACCGAGTCCGCCGCTGGTAGTGGCGTTTCGAATTTCGCTGCGATCAATCCAGGCAATCGAATCCCCAGGATGAAAAATGGGATCCCCTATCCCCAGCCACTGCCGAGGATACTCCCTGGAAGCCAAAGGCTGGGTCTGCCGGTCCTGCACCCATATGCTGGGCGAAGGGGTGTACACCCACTGATGATGAGCCACCAGGTAGTCCAGCTCGGCTAATCGTCGTGGAGAGCTGGCGGTGGTTACCAGGCTGTGTAGGGGTACGCGAAATAGTAAGTCATGGGGAACCACGATTAACCGTTGGTGGAGCAGGTCAGCGTGAGTCTGCAAGGGAGCAAACCAAGTCTGAGAAGCAGCGT
>CAYVAP010000715.1:0-2910 GCA_964449365.1 uncultured Bacteroidia bacterium | reverse complement strand
GGGCGGGTAAAAAGTGGTCCAGAAAGGTGACTCAGTTTTTTTTCTGTAACCCTGGTATTCTGCACAGCCTAGGTATAAGGGTAGGATGTGTAATCTGATAGGAAATCAGCCCGGCGTATTTTAAAAGATGAAAATACTGTAACTCAGCAATAACAAAGGGATTTAGTGCCCTTTGGGGGATTCAAAAGCGCCGGGCAAAAAATGCACAAGATTACACAGCCTAGGTATAAGGGTATCAGGCACTTTGGTCAGCCCCCGTTCATATTGGCTCACTCAGTGGCCGACCAAGCGGCTATCTTTACTTTCAACCTTAAACTTTGAACCGCGAAACTAATGACTAGCCTCGCTCTGCCTTTATTCTCCCTATGACCCCCATGTTCCTTTCACGTAGGTGAGCCGCTTCTTTGACAGTCGCCCTTCCATTTTCTCACAAATAGCTAAAAATGTCGAGGTATAAACAGGCCTTGAATTATTTTAAATCCAATTTTTGCGGCAAAAGGGAGGGATTGTCGAAAATTTATTTCTCACAAATGACCACACTTGTCTTTCTGCTGGGAGGTATGCCGTCTTACCTTTGAGTCAAATCAAACGCTCGCCTCCAACCCGGCGAGCCTGAGCAAAAAGATTTTGCTCATCATTTTCACCCTAAACCAACCTTCACCATGAGAGTTTTGATTTGGAATCTGATCCTAGCCCTTGGTCTCATCGCACTGGTCAGTTGTGAGCCAGAACAGCCCCAGCCCGACCCCCAACCCACCTCTGCCAATAGCGTCTCGGTCGATCCCGACAGCCTGCCTAGCGCAGTGCAGACCTACATTGGCAGTAATTATCCCGACGCCATCATCTCCGAGGTGGAGCTTGACGACGATTGTGGGCAAGGCGTCTATGAAGTCGAGCTAAGCAATGACGTGGAGCTGTACTTCGACCTGCAGGGCAACTTCCTGGGCACGGATGATGACTTCGACTGCGATGATGATGACGACGATGACGACGACGACGACGACGATGATGACGATGATGACGATTGATCCATCCTTGCTCTATGCCAGGTGACAACGGTATGTTTTTCTGACAACCGAGCCCTGCGAACACCTTTGATTGCTGCTCCCCTGTGCCAAACAGGGGGGCAGCTTTGGGTTGATGCAGGGAGCAGATCAGGCTCAGCTGGCTGACCCATCAACTCGGTGCAATGGGTAGGTCCAGGGCATGCCCTGGACCTACCCGACCTGCGCGCCTGGGTGATCGTGTTTGTGGGGACGGAAGTGGGGTATGCGGGGGAGGTGGAGAAATGAACGCCCTTTCCCTCAGAACGTTCGCTCGTAGCTGATGGCGGGCAAGAGTGGAAACAGACTGAACTGATAAAGCTGGAGGTCGCCCGCGTCGTTGTGGTCGAGGTAGCGGGCCGGAAAGCCGTCCTTGATCAGACGCATTTGCTTGATGGTGTTGGGGTAGAAGATGGGTAAGAGGCTCTAACCATGTTCATGTCGTAGAGGAGTCTCTCCTCCAAGCAGTTACAATATTTTTTACGACTAGATGATTTTTTTTTGGAAAATCCCCCTCCCCTCATACATTTGATAATCGATTATTACGATCACAGTAAAAATATATGACAAATCTCCTTTGGGTGCAGCGTACGGTCTTAGGCTCCTAAGATCGACATTTCACACAATTTTTAATTTCGTACTAAAATATTAACACCAATGAAATATTTATCGCCTTTAATCATCCTTTTATCGGCCTTTTGCTTGCTTGTGATGAATGCATGTGAAGAAGCAGTTCTAAGTCCCGAGCAGGATGCTCTTTCTACTGCAAATGAAGAGTCGCCAACCTCCCCTATTCTCGTAGGAGAGTATCTCAAGTTCGAGGATGAGTCGCAACTCCAATCCTATCAGCAGCAACTCCAAGACGCCTTTCTCAAGGGAAAATCATATGAACAAACCCTGGCTGATGTTGGAGATTTTATCTCTTTTGCGGAAGCATATGAGGCCATTAGTGAAGAGGACTACCTTGAGATTGCTCAAGCCTTCTGGGAAAATGGAAGCTTAGCAGGCTTCGAAAACCTCATTGCCATTCTTCCAGAGGATGGGCGACATTATGAAGAGGTAGAGGTGGTAGCACATCCTCTTATGCGGCATCTTCTCAATCGTGATGCAATGATACAGGTTGGAGATCAAATTCAGAAATACACCTTTACCCATATTATTTCTGTCGATGTTTCTGATCATGCAGCAGTTCAAGCACTGGAGGCTGTAAATGATCAAAATCTGTCTTCATTTACTTATCCCCACAGTTTAGAAGAAATAACGCGACCTGCCCTTTACTCGTCTAGTGAGACCCTTCGCTATCAAACGGTAGCGGAGTGTACCCAAGAACGTGCCAACGATAATAAACGGCGGGTCAAGGGCATTATCGAGTGGTATGGTGATGGCTACAGTGGACAAACCAAACACCAAAAAAAGACTTTTGGAATCTGGTTTGGAGAAAAAACCAGCAGTCTCAGGGTTCAGGCAAGTGGCACCGTGCAGTGGGGGTCTGTAACCGATGTCGTAAATGTGGATAAGACAGACCCCAATCAAAAGAAAACCGCGAAATACGCACTTTCTCATTGCATGTTTTGCCTCCGTGGTCCGGCCGACATTGATGCCACGCACACAGCGGTAGCGACTTGTAACATTTCTTACAGCTACTGAGGTGATTTTCGATTCTGTCCAACAGTTGAGCAAAAGGAGCAAATCCTATCACCTGAATGACCCCAGATAAGGGTATATTGTGCTCGGGCCAAAAGGCCCGAGCACAACGATTGAAACAACGAATTTTATGATCAAATACGTCTTTTGGGTGGTGGCGGCCTTGGGGGCTACGCTTCCGGTTTGGGGGCAAAAATGGACGATCAGTGGGTATGTAGTCAGT
>CAYVAP010000714.1:0-2912 GCA_964449365.1 uncultured Bacteroidia bacterium | reverse complement strand
TTGGCCGTTGATCAGACTGGGGTCGAGGTCTGCCCCTGCACAGAAGTCATGCCCCGCCCCGGTGAGGACGATGACCCGGCTGTCGTCATCGCGCAGACCACGGATGATCCTGGTCAGTTCATAGGCCATGGGGGCGCTGATCGCATTTTTCCGCTTGGGATGGTTGAGGGTAATGGTCTTGACCTGACCATCGGTGTGAACCTGGATCAGGTCAGAAGAGGTAGCAGCCATGGAGGAGGGGGTTGTCTTTGAGATAGTGGATGGAAGTAAGCATGAAGAGAAGGTGGTGCGCTGGTTTATAGGCGTTTTTCCAACTCTTCTAGAGATTCCAGTTGATTTTGGAGCAAGCTTTGGTTGAGATTGCGGTTACGAAAAATGTCGATAGCGACGTAGATGGCTTGGCGCAAACTCATGGGATCAGCTTCGCCCTTGCCCGCAATGTCGTACGCCACGCCATGGTCGGGCGAGGTGCGCACCAGCGGAATACCCGCCGTAAAGTTGACCCCACGGTAGCCTGCCAGCAGTTTGAAGGGGACCAAGCCCTGGTCGTGATACATGGCCAGGGTCGCATCAAAGCGCCGATAGGTCAGCGAGCCAAAGTAGCCATCCGCCGGGTATGGCCCTGCCGCACGAATGCCCTCTTTCTCCAGTTGCTCGACCGCCGCGCGGATGATTTCGCTTTCTTCATGCCCCAGCAGTCCCTTATCGCCCGCGTGAGGATTGAGGCCCAGCACCGCGATCATAGGCACCTGGATAGAAAAGTCTTGACGCAGGGTATCATTGAGAATGTGTGCTTTGCGCACGATGCGCTCTACCGAAAGGTTGCGCGAGATATCTTTGATGGCAAGATGATTGGTGACCAGCCCTACCCGGAGCTCTTCATCGACCATGAGCATCAGGTTTTCATCTACGTTGAAAGCCTCGGCCAGCATCTCGGTGTGGCCCATGAAGTCAGGCACAAATTCCGTCAGCACCTTTTTATCCACCGGCAAGGTCACGAGGGCGTCGATGGCCTGATGCTGAGCGTCTTCGATGGCACGCTTGAGCGCCTAGTGCGCAGCATTGCCCCCCATTTCTGAAGGCTTGCCGATATCGAACCGCTCCAGGTCGGGGATACATTCGATCACATTGAGGCGCTTAGGTTGAGCTTCACTGGGGCGATTGATGACGGAGTAGTGAAACTTATTGATCTTCATCACCTTGCGGTAGATGTTGATCACTCGGGAGGAGCCATAGATGATCGGTACACAGAGATCTTTGATGCGTTGGTCAAGAAAGGTTTTGAGAATCAACTCTGGTCCGATGCCATTGACATCGCCCGTACTGATGCCGACTCGCAGCAGTCGGTCGTTATCGGGTAATTTACTCATGATTGGGTCAAGATTGAATGATGAAATCAGGTGCCGCCAGCCAGAGAACTGTTGGCACTCGGGATAGAATATAGCCGAGCGCTGAGAGAAATGCCAATCGAATCAGAGCTGCTCGATGAATTTGATCAGGAGCCGAACCCCTACCCCACTACCACCCTTGCCCCGGTAGCTGTCTGCCGCAAAGAGCCAGGCTGGTCCTGCGATGTCGAGGTGAATCCAGGGATAGTCTGTGAAGTGTTCCAGGAATTTACCTGCGGTGATGGCCCCGGCCTCACGGCCACCGATATTCTTCATATCGGCAATGTCGCTGCGCAGCATCTCGCCATATTCTTCCCAGAGGGGCAATTCCACCAGGCGCTCGTGCACGACTTCGCCCGCAGCCACGATGGTTTGTTTGAAAAGGGAACTGGCAGTACCCATCATGGCCGTACCCACGCTACCGATGGCTACCACCTGAGCGCCAGTCAGCGTGGCCAGATCGATCACCAACCGGGGACGATACTGTTTGGCATAGGCCAGGGCATCGGCTAGCAGCATGCGACCTTCGGCGTCGGTGTTGAGCACCTCGACAGTCGAGCCGCTGTACATCCGAATCACATCGCCAGGGGTGTAGGCTTTTTCGCCGGGGCGATTGTCGGTAGCAGGTACGAGGCCGATCACCCGGCAAGGGAGGTTGAGGGCAGCCACCCCGCACATGGCACCGATCACGGCAGCAGCGCCTCCCATGTCCGCTTTCATAAAATCCATCGAGTTGGCCGTAGGCTTGAGGCTCAAGCCGCCAGTGTCATAGACCACGCCTTTGCCCACCAGCACCACAGGCGGATCATACTCGGTGCCAGCGGGTGCGTGTTCCATGATGGTAAAGGTGGGCGGATCCTGGCTGCCTAAGTTGACCGCTAAAATGCCCCCCATGCCCAGCTCCTGAATTTGTTGCTTGTCAAACACTTCTACCGCGAAGCCATATTTTTTTCCCAACTGCTCACAGCGGCGCGCCAATTCGAGCGCCGTGAGGGTAATCACCGGTTCGTTTACTAGGTCGCGAGCCACGCAGGTGACTTCCGCCCGGAGCTCACCGCGCTCAATATCAGCTTCGAAAGCCGTACCACCCATCAGGTGTAGGGTTTGTAGATGGAGAGATCTAGGTTTATTTTGATAAGTGGTAAAGCGATAAACCGACAGGCGCGCCGCCTCGGCCAGGGTGAAAAAATCCGGGCCTTGATCTGCGTCCGTCACCAATAGCAACTGACGGACTTGATGCTCATCGGCGAGCGTCAGGGTCTGATGCACGGCACGCCGCGTAGCCTCAGCCTGGGGCTGCGATCCCAGCCCTAGGGTAAGAACCAGGTGACCCGCTTGGCTGGTAAGGAATTTTTTGCCTTTTTCTCCCCGCTTTGGATTGATCAAATCTGCCGGTAGGCCAAGCCTCTCCAAGTGATGGCTGAGGATAGATGACGGATTGGTCGGTACCAATATCGCAACCAAAAGTTGGTCGCCCTCGGGCAGGTGATCGGTAGCTTGGAGTTGCATGAGAGATTCGGTATG
>CAYVAP010000713.1:0-2914 GCA_964449365.1 uncultured Bacteroidia bacterium | reverse complement strand
GGCAGGCCCGCAAGCAGGGTTTGTGCCAGCTTTTGCAGCTCCGTCTCGCTCAACCCCTGCCAATAGCGCTCCGCCTGGGCTTGCCGTTTCTCGCTGTAATCGGCGGTGGCCCCTGCCCGCTTGAGAGCAAAAAGATCAAAAGCCGCCACCGCCACTTGACGGTAATACAGCGCCTCCGCCCCATTGGGCAGGCGGTGGTGCAGATCGGTGCGGGTCCAGTCCAGCACGGGCATGAAGTTGTAGGTCACCACCGGGATACCCGCTCGCCCTACGGCCCGCAGGCTCTGTCGGTAGGCATCGATGTACTGGTCGCGATGAGGCAAGCCCAGCTTGATGGCCTCCACCACCGGAATGCTTTCGACCACCTCCCAGCTCAATCCCGCCTGCCGGACGAGCTCCTGCCGCTGGCGAATGGCGGCCTCAGGCCAAGGGTCGCCATTGACTACCTCGTGCAGGGCCGAGACAATGGTGGTCGCGCCCGCCTGGGCGATGTCAGAAAGGGAAATCGGGTCGGAAGGGCCATACCAGCGCCAAGAAGCAGTCATAGGAATTCGGAATTAGCAATTTTCGATTCACTGTAAATCAAACTCGAAGGGCTCTGGCAAGCCTGTGCTGAGCGAAGCATCGGCAAGCCGAAACCCAGGGTCATCGCATCTCTGAGGCTCGAAATTTCGCAAATCAGAGATTTGAAGACCGGATGAATCGATGCGAATCTACAAGAATCGATCAATATCTACCTCATGCGCGATCATCGCAAGCAAAATTCTACCAGCGCTTTCGATAAGTAAGGTAAAAGCTCAAAGAATAACTTCCCCTTTTTGTTTCACGCAGAGGCGCAGAGTAAAAGGTTGATAAACAGAAAGTTGTATTACTTTGCCTAAAATGGAAAAAGGGAGGTTACTTTTCGACTGTTCCTTAGGGCTCGGCCTCTCTTCTCCTCCCTCCTCTTTGGCCCTGGCCTTGCTCAATGATTACCCCTAGCTGATGTACGTGGTGGCCGAGTCTTATCAGCGCATCTATCGCATGATGGATGAGCTGGGCCAAGAGGGGGGCTGGCAAGTGGATACGTAGTGGTGGCGGCCATTGCGGGCGTAGCCGTGTTGCACCAAAACCTGCGAAATAGTCCATTTTTTCGAAAATGCAGGAGGGGGCCGATGAAAGCTGTTGAGAAACTGCTAACTTGCTCACTGTACGCCTACCACTACTACTCTAGTCAATTATGCAATTTGCCACCATCGACTACATCGTTTTTGCTGCCTACGCTGGGCTGATTCTGTTTATTGCGCTTTATGTGTCGCGAGACAAAGGCGGTCAGGAAAAAAATTCGGAGGACTACTTTCTGGCTTCGAAAGCCTTGCCCTGGTGGGCGATTGGCACCTCGCTGATTGCTTCCAATATCTCGGCAGAGCAGTTTATTGGTATGTCGGGCTCGGGTTTTCGCCTGGGGCTGGCTATCGCTAGCTACGAGTGGATGGCGGCGATCACCCTGCTGGTGGTGGCCTGGTTTTTTCTGCCCATTTACCTCAAAAAGGGCATCTACACCATGCCACAGTTTCTGGAGCAGCGCTACGATCATCGGGTACGCACCGTGCTGGCGGTATTTTGGCTGCTCGTTTTTGTCTTTGTCAACCTCACCTCGGTGCTGCACCTGGGAGCCTTGGCCATGGAGACCATCATGGGCGTCAACTACTGGTATGCCCTGATCGGGCTGGGCCTTTTCGCCATGATCTACTCCATCTACGGCGGCCTCAAAGCTGTGGCCTTGACGGATGTGATTCAGGTAGCTTTTCTCATCGGGGGGGGGCTGCTCACCACCTACCTGGCCCTCGATGCCTACACGGGCGAGGGCGCTGGGGCCATGGCTGGCTTTTCGAAACTGCTCGACGAGGTGCCCAATCACTTCAGCATGATCCTGGAAAAGGAGGAAATCACTTACATGGACGGGGGCAAACAAAAAGACGCCTGGTCGCTGCTGCCGGGGCTGAGTGTGCTGATTGGCGGGCTGTGGGTGGCCAATCTTTTCTACTGGGGTTGCAACCAGTACATCATCCAGCGGGCGCTGGCTGCCAAGAGCCTGCGTGAAGCGCAGCGTGGCATCGCTTTCGCGGGCTTTCTCAAGCTGCTGCTACCCCTCATCGTGGTGGTGCCGGGCATCACGGCCTACGCCATGAATGCTCCCCTCGACGCCGCCGACGAAGCCTATCCCTGGCTGCTGGGCCAGTACATCGGCCCGGGTCTCAAAGGGCTGGCTTTCGCCGCCTTGGTAGCGGCCGTGGTTTCTTCACTAGCGTCGATGATGAACTCGACCGCCACCATCTTCACCATGGACCTGTATCGCAACTATATCCGTCCAGGGGCCAACGAGCGTGAGCTAGTGCGCACCGGGCGGCTCACGGCCTTTGTGGCCATGGTGGTAGCTGGTCTAGTGGCCTATCCACTACTAGGAGCCACTGATCAGGTCTTTCAGTACATTCAGGAATACACCGGCTTCGTCAGTCCCGGCGTATTGGCCATCTTCATCCTCGGCCTTTTCTGGAAAAAAGCCACCCCTAACGCGGCCCTGCTCTCGGCCATCCTGTCCATTCCGCTTTCGGTCCTGATCGTACAGCTATTTCCCACCGTGCCTTTCATGAACCGAATCGGCATCGTCTTCCTGATCTCCGTAGTGGTGATCGTGGGCTATTCCCTTTTTGAAAAAAAGGGTGAAGATCACCCCAACGGCATCGAGATCAGCCCGGGCCTGTTTTCGGCTGATTCTGTGTTTTCAGTGATGGCTTTCCTGATCATGGGCATCACGGCGGCGCTGTACGCGATTTTTTGGTAGGCGGACCAGGCATTAGTTTCGACCTGGAAAATGTACCTCTTAGTAACGCGAGAAAAATAACTTCCCCCTTTTGAAAGGCGAATGCCTTGA
>CAYVAP010000712.1:0-2917 GCA_964449365.1 uncultured Bacteroidia bacterium | reverse complement strand
CAACGAGGGGCTGACCCATTTGCAGCAGCAATAGCGCCGCAGCTACAGTGATATCGAAGACTGGCAAGACAACGCGCAGCATAGCCAGGGGCCGGGAGGCAGCCCTGACGGCGAAGAGATTCAACGCCGATTGGTCGCCGCCATCGCTACCCTGCCCGACCGACAGCGGGCCGTGTTCAACCTGCGCTACTTCGACGAGATGCCCTATGCCGAGATGAGCCGCGTGCTGCAAGTCTCTGAGGGAAGCCTCAAAGCCAGCTATCACCACGCGGTGAAAAAAATCGAATCATTCTTGAACCATGCATCCTAGCGACGAACTTAATCAATCACCTCTACTTTGGCAGCTCAAGCAGCAAGTGGGCCAAGAACCGCTCGAAGCGCCCAATGGCTATTTTGAGGCGATGGCTCAGGCTTGGGATGACCGCCTGGCCGATGAGGAGGTGATGGCACAAGCCCCTCGGTTGCAGCAGGCAGGCCGCCAACTGCCGTGGAGGGTACCCCCCGGCTATTTTGCAGCCTTGCCTGATCGCATCATGCCGCGCCTGAGCCAGCCAGAGGCTACCGCGAAGCCCCTCTGGCCTGGCCTAGCCTATCGCATCGCGGCAGTGGCTGCCGTTTGGGGACTGTTGTGGGTACTTTGCCGCCCAAGCATTGCCCCCGCGCCACCTGTGACAGCCTTGAGTTGGAATGACTTGTCGACCGAAGCCCTGCTCGCCTTTGCTGAAGTGGAAGTCGATGATCCCAGTCTGATCTTGGCAGTCATGGGGGAAGCACCCCTCTTGCCCCCGCCTGTGCCCCAAGATCCTGCGGCAGAAGCCTGGCTGGATGAAGTCGACGTGGCAGACCTCGAGGCCGCATTGTTAGCAGAAGAATATCCCTAACTTCCCTATCGTCTCATCGTCTATGCGTGTATTATCGATCATATGGCTTGGATTATTGTGTCTAAGTGGACTGCCATTGCAGGCCCAAATCGACCCCAGCGAGCTTCCTTCTGAGGCTCGGCAGCAGTATGAAGCCTTCAAGATTGCCTTTTTTACCCGGCGGCTCTCGCTCAGCAGCGAGGAGGCCAAGACCTTCTGGCCCGTGTACGATCGCTACACCGAGGCATTGGCAGAGCTACGACGCGAACAAAAGAGCAAGCAGGCCGACATGAAGCAGGCTTTTACCTCAGGCTCCGAAGCGCAGTTGGAGCGACTAGCTGATGAATACATCGACATTACCACCCGGGAGGCCGACATCCGCAGGCGCTACCATGAAGCGTTCAAAACGGCCTTGCCCATCCGCAAGGTGCTGATGCTCTACAAGGCCGAGCAGGACTTCAAGCGTGAGCTGTTGGAGCAAATTCAACGCAGGCGGCAGCAGCAGCGGGGCAATCGCTACCGCCGCTGAGGCTGCACTCGCCTGTGTGAACGGCCCATAGGGTGCATTGGAGCTTCGGTTTCGGCACAGACCAGCCCCCTATGTTGGCTTTATCAGTGGCCGCAGCCTATCAACTGCGAACGATCCACTGAGACCTTCGAATGTTCATGCCTAGTGCTCTGTCAACTCCCAAATGATGGGTGATCGCTGCATCTGTTGACGCCTCTCGGCGTTGAAAGCTCGTCGGCGGGGCCCTCCATCCCACCGTCTCGCGGTTTGGTCCGCCAAACTCGGATTTTCTTCAAGTCTCCCTCAAGCCTGGAGAAGGGGCCCTAGGCTCGGCGACCCTAGACTTGAGAAGCACTAGTGCAGCACCTTTACTTGATAGGTCTGCCGATAGCGGTTGCTACCAGTGATGCGCAGCAGATAGGTGCCGGCCGGGAGGGAGCGCACACTCATGCGCAAGTCAAATACCCCGGCGGGCTGAGGGCCATCCATCAACTGCCGCTGCCGGCGTCCCTGCATATCTAGCAATTCTACTTGCAGAGGCTGTGGAGACCGCTGGGCCACTTGCAAGGCCAAGAAGTCATCCACCGGATTGGGATATACCCTTAAGAGGATGGGCGCGCTGTCGGGCACCGAGACATTGGGCAGAGAATCAGAAGAATGGCGGGGCTGCGCAGGCGCGGGCAAGGGCAGCTCACGGTCCGCGCTGATGCGGCTCGGGAAGCCTGCCCCTCTCAGAAAGGCACTATCAGTGGTGGTGTACATGCCACGCCGAAAAGTTTCGCTCTGGCTGGGCTGCGTCACGTCCGGTACGAAAAACCAGTTGGCTTGAATGGTATCAGCTTTCAAGTCGAGCAGGACGTAGCCGTGGTTATCCAGATCGACAAACTTCATGTGTGGGTTGGGAATGTAAGTCGGTAGGGGCGAGGTCATGAATGTTTCTAGCAGGGCTGTGGCGTTGCTACCGATGCGCTCGTCGAAGTTGCGCGAGCTGATGCTAGGAGTAACGAACTCTACTCCGATGGCTCCGCGCCCGGTGCTGCGATCGTAGGTAGGCACTGGCTGATAGCTACTGTCGGGATCATTGACGGGGTCGGCCACCTCCATGGCGAAGGAGCTGTGAAAATCGCCGCTGAGCCACACCAGGTTGCTCAGCCCCAAGGAGTCGAGCTGCTCGATCAAATAGCGGCGCTCCGCAGGATAGCCATCCCAGATATCGAGGAAGGTACTCTCTACCTCCTCGAAGGTCTGATTGTTGCCTGGCAAGCCTGCCGCAAACCCGATGTGGAAGGGCGAGAAAACGACCTGGTTGCCGATGAGCTTCCAGTGTGCCTGCGATTGGGCTAGGGCATCGATCATCCAGTCGCGCTGGGGCTTACCCATCATGGTGCGGGCAGAGTCGTAGAGCGCAGGATCAGTCACATCGTAGATTTGTTGCTCGCGCGCTTCCAGGCGGGCGTCGAACATGATCAGATCACCCAGATCGCCGTACTGCAGGACTCGGTAGATGGACGTATCGGCGCTGGGGCGAATAGGTAGCCATTCGAAGTAT
>CAYVAP010000711.1:0-2919 GCA_964449365.1 uncultured Bacteroidia bacterium | reverse complement strand
TGGACAAGATTAACAAGATGGCTTTCAGGTGCTTATGATCCTGTGAATCTTGAAACTCTGTCTGAGTGGATGATGTCCAATAGTCTGTGGTCAATTACTTGATCCTGAAAGCATTAGTGATGGAAGGCTGTATCCCCAACCATTTGGCATCTCTCACTCAAACACCACCTCCTCCTCGCCCCGAATGGTGAGGCGCTTGTGGCTGCTTTTTTCGACCCGCCCTACGACCTGAGCGGCGACGTGAAAGCGTTTGGCCTGGATGATGATTTTCTCGGCAGTAGCTTCGTCAGTGTACACCTCAAGGCGATGGCCCATATTGAAGACCTGATACATCTCGCGCCAGGTGGCACCTGAGGCGGTCTGGATCATACGGAAAATGGGGGGCGTCTCAAAAAGATGGTCTTTGATGATGTGGCCCTCTCGCACAAACTTCAGCACCTTGGTCTGCCCACCACCGGTACAGTGAATCAGGCCATGGATCTGCTTGCGGTGCTCATCGAGCATCGGTTTCATCACGGGCAGAAAGGTACGTGTAGGGCTGAGCAACAGCTTGCCGACGTCTAGCCCCGTTTCGGGCACTCTGTCAGTGAGGCGATGCGGTCCAGCGTAGACCAGCTCGTCGGGGACTTGGGGCGAGTATGACTCGGGATATTGGGCTGCGTAGTCGTGGTGCAGCAAGTCATGTCGGGCATTGGTAAGGCCGTTGGAGCCGATACCGCTGTTGTAGCGAGACTCATAGCTAGCCTGCCCAAAGCTAGCCAGCCCCACGATCACATCGCCCGGTGCGATCCCCTGATTGGTGATCACCTTGGCGCGTGGCAGGCGGGTCGTGGCGGTGGCATCGAAGATCAGGGTGCGCACCACATCGCCCACATCGGCAGTTTCGCCGCCGGTGTTCACCGCGAGGATGTCATGCTGCCTTAGCATGCTGAAGACATCCTCCATCCCCTGCAAAATCTCGCTCAGCACGCTGCGATCAACGTGAAAGGGATTACGTCCGATGGTATTGGAGAACAAAAATGGCCCGGTAGCCCCAGCGCAGAGCATATCATCAAAGTTCATCACCAAGGCATCTTGAGCGATACCGCGCCAAACGGATGCGTCGCCCGTTTCTTTCCAATAGAGGTAGGCCAGGGAGCTCTTGGTACCCGCCCCGTCGGCATGCATGATGCTGCAGTAGCGGTCATCTTCCCCTAGCAGATCGGGCAAGATCTTGCAAAAAGCGTTGGGAAAGAGGCCCTTGTCGAGGTTTTTGATGGCAAAGTGTACGTCCTCTTTGCCTGCGGAGACGCCACGCCGCGCATAGTTGTCGCTCATAGAAATCCAGGCTTCGAAATGGGGATTTTCAAGGTTGCGAACCGGGCTTATTTGCTTCGGCTCTTGCGCTTGCCGCGGCTTCGCTTTTTGGGCTTAGACTTGGGCCGACTATACTGATTGTTCTGGTTGGAAGGTTGAGTAGAATGCTGGCTGAGCTTAGGCAAGTGCAGGTCTTCCAACTTTACTCGGATTTTCCCTCCGGACATATCGCGCAGATGCTCGATCACCGTCTCTTCGGGCGTATCTCCTCGACCTGAGTTAAACAAAAATTGTCTCATCGTATTTACGATGAGGTTGATGTATGTCTCACGCTTGGGCCCCTCGTCCATCTCGATGGCCTTCTGCACCATCAGTTCGATGCCCTTGCCATACTGCTTGTACTTGGGCTTACCACGATAGTAGTCCATACGAGGTCCTAGGTGCAGCTCGGTTTGCTCGCGGGTAGGCGGCTCGTAAGGCGAATCAACATCTAGGTCGAAGTCGCTGATAATATGGATCGCGTCCCAGAGCTTTTGCTTATAATCGGGATTCTCCTTGAGGGAGGGATTGAGATTGGTCATGATGCGCACAATCTCATGGGCCACATCGGTGCGCCATTGATCGTCTTCTATGGTCTGGGCGTACTCGACCATAGCCTGTACGTTGCGACCAAATTCCCGCAATCTAAGGGGAGTGTCAGAAATGTAATACTTCATTCGTCTCGATGAAAACTCGGATAGAGAGAGCTTGACTCTCGTGATTCAGGGTATAATCAAGTACCCCATTACGCGGCTAGCTGGATGGTATCAGAGATTGACCACGCGCCAATGATAAACGGTGGCCTAGCCTGCCGATGCTCAGGGGCTATTTGATAGCCACCGAACGAGGACCAGCCAGGCAGCTATTTATGCTCGGCAGAATCGGCTCACCCGTCTACGCAGGGCAGTTGTTTCTGTTTACCCAAAACCCTGCCAAATCTCTGAATGTCAATCTTATCGGAGATAGCTACTCTCAGTAAAAGCAGATATATTGACTGCAAAAGACCGAAAAATCTACGAAGTGGCCAAATGCTTTTTTGCTGAGCCCTAGGCCCTCAGTTATCCAAAATTTGCAGGCGGGCGTATTTCAGCAGCAATACGCGCTTGCCTTTTTCTTTGAAAATCACCGTGGCCTTACGTCCAGCGCCGCTACCCTCCACCATTTCTACCGTCCCGATCCCAAACTTTTGGTGTTTGACGGCCTGCCCCTCCGCGATGTCCTTGGGATCAGCAGGGGCGAAATTGGGGTCAGAGGGGGCTGCCTGCGGATGGGAGCGCCGCGTATTGGGCTGCCGAGACAGGGGGCGCGCCTCCCGTCGGGTACCCGTGGGCTGCGCCTGGGCCAACAACTCGCGGCGCGCCGACTGCTCGGGGCGTTTGATAAATTTGGGATCGACCTCGTACAAAAAACGACTCGGCTCGTTGTACTCCGTATCCCCAAAGCGATAGCGCGAACGAGCATAACTCATGGTCAGCCGCTTTTCGGCGCGCGTAACGGCCACGTAAAACAGCCTTCGTTCTTCTTCCAGCCCGGCTTTGGTTTCGATGGCCATGCCGCTGGGAAAGATATTTTCTTCCAGCCCCA
>CAYVAP010000710.1:0-2925 GCA_964449365.1 uncultured Bacteroidia bacterium | reverse complement strand
GCAGGTATTATCGGTCCCGCTTCCAAAGGGCTGGCTCACCGCTACCTGATCTCCTTTGGGAGACCAGTCCCAATTGGAAGTTATGGGAAAAGATAGGGCCTCCAACTCATTGTTAGTAAAGTTCCACAAAAATGCTGAGCCAACCTCTTGATCTCGACGACTCATAAAAATCAAGCTATCCCCACCCGGACTCCACTTGGGATAGTAATTTTGCGATACTTGGGTGAGCCGCTGTAGCTGACTGCCATTAGGCCGTGTCAGCCAGATGTGGCCATCGGGACGATTGAAGGCGATCCAGTTGTCCACGCTCCAACTGGCCCAACTAGAGCCTTCAGCCAGCGCCTCGACTGTCCGCTGCTCGATGTCAAAGAGGGACGTATAGCTCCCCGTTGGGGTGTCGTACCGCATGCCCGTAAATTGATAGGGATTGAGAGGGTTTTGGGTTCCCGGAGCCATGACGTACCAGGTAGGGTCGGTAATGCCCTCATAGCCATGATAATGATTGGAGGCGGGAATGTCCCGGCAGCGGTTTTCGAAGTCAACCGCCGGGCGTTCACAACCAATGAGGAGCAGCCAGATACACGCGAGCCAGTGCCAGTTATGTGAGTGAATGATGAATGGTTTCATGAGCAATAATGGTTGAAAAGTCCTTACTGAACGACCACCTTGGCGGTATGCAAGAGGCCGTTTGGGTGATGGATAGAAAGATGATATACCCCCTTGGCCCAGGCGCGGGTGTCGAGGGTTAGCTGACCTTTTTCTGCCGCATGCGGTACCGCAAGGGCGCGGCGCATGACGGGTTGCCCCAGTACATTTTGCACCGTTAGGTGGTATTGCCCCTGCGGCAGGCCGGTGTAAGCCACCTGTAGTTCGCCGCTGGTAGGGTTGGGAAACACCCGCACCTGAGCCGAGGAGATGGCCCTGTCCTGAATCTGGGTCGAGACATCGGTCTGGGCGTAGATGGTGTACCGCATGCGGGCATCATAGGGATTGGAAGGTAGCCAGGTACTTCCCATGTCGATGAAATACGCCCGCAGGGTGTCTGGTGCGGCGGAAAAAGAGGGTCGAAACTCAATTTGATTGTGAATGGAAGTGATATTGTTGGAAGCGGTGGGCCAACCTTCAGAGGCGCCGTGCAGAGGCCACTTGTCGATCACCTGCCAACTGGCTGGGATGTATGCCCCGTGGTCAACCAGGAACTGTAGCTGGTAAATGTCCACCCCGTAGTATATTCCTGCAGCAAAGCTTTGGATCCCTACCCCCAAAATGAGGGGCACGTTGTCATGCAGCTTGTTGAAGGAAGTCGTCAGGACATGGGGCTGATTGACATCCACCGGAATGTGCACCACTTCGAAAAAGGGAAACTCGATGGCCTGCAAGGCAGCCGTGGCATCGAGCAGGCCCCAACCAGACTCATCGTCGTAGCCAATGTTCCCCGGCCCACCTCTATCTTGCGCCGTACGCTGAATGATCTGCTCTACATTTTCGGGAGCTAAGGGATTGGGGGTGCCCGGCGTGGTGAGGATGTGGTCGATCATCAAGGCGGCAACCCCGGCTACGTGCGGAGTGGCTGCGCTGGTGTGCCTGAAGTTGGTGTAGGCATCAGCCGTATCAGCTTGCAAGGTCAGGATCATGTCGCGTGCTCCCGGAGCAAGCACATCCATGCCACTGCCGAAAGACGAGGCATCGGTTGAGCCTCCTTCATTGCCAGCGGCGGGATCTAGTCTTTCTCCATCAGTACCACTCGCTCCCACACATAGCACCAGTTCATCTCTGGCGGTGGCCGGATAGCGCTCGTCGTCCGCGCCTGAATTTGCCCGCGAGGCTACAAATACGCATCCATTACGAAGCACTTCTTCCATCGCATCGCGAACCACACGTGAGAGGTCATCTTGGGGTCCGGTGCTCCATGAGTGGTTCTGAATATGCAGCCCATAGCCAAAGTTGGGGGTCCAGACACTACCCTCTACGATGGCATTAGCGATGTCATGGTCAAAGGCTCTGCCTAGTCCAAGCCTGAAAATTTGCATATCGAAGACCTGACAGCCGGTATTGCTGTTCATTTGTAGGTCGCCACCTGCAATCCCTGCGATGCCCGTTGAGTTGTTGCGGAGCGCACCAATGATCCCTGCCACCTTCTGGCCGTGGCCATCGGTTGCCGCCGAGGTGCCAGCCGAGGTATGCAGCGCAAAATCCCACCCGCCTTCGATCTTGGAATCAGCCAGGGTAGATACCCCTCCGCTGCCAGTAGGATCCCAATCTTCATGGGTAAAGTCGATGCCATCGTCGTACACCCCGACCTTGGTTACAGGACTACCCACACTGATCGCCCAGGCCCCTTCCACGTTGATATGACTGGTCGTATCAAATCCTGGAGTAGGCTTGAGGCTAGCCTGAAGGTCTTGGTACAGGCTGTCATCTGGCTGACTGGTAGGAAAGGCGACGTAATCTTTTTCTACGTAGAGGATATGCTCTGACAAAGTGTTCAGGCTATCCACGACCTGCTGTTCAGGGTCGCTGCTACGAATCGACGCTACAGATGGAGGTAACTTGAGCCGAAGCGTACGCCATAGGGGAGCTATCCGAATGGTATCCCCTAACCGGGTCACCGACAAAGAATCGTAGGGCGAAAGCCGAAAAAAGACCTTGACCATGGTCGCCCCTGTGAGACTCATCCCCAGTTTTGTTTCCATGTCGCTGATCGCTTGCGGTACCAGAAACTCCTCTATCCGGCCAAACATCCGGTCTCGGTCAGCCATCGCAGGGATGCGTAGCGCACTCTGGTGAAACCGGATGAGCACCTCGCCTTTTGCGTGCGTGGGCGTAGAGGTCGAATCCAACTGTACCTGCACCTCATCCTCGTACCAACGATACTTCAGCGCCACATACTGATAGCTCCCATTCGAGAAGCTCCGCGCCGACACG
>CAYVAP010000709.1:0-2930 GCA_964449365.1 uncultured Bacteroidia bacterium | reverse complement strand
CCTGGAATGAACGGCACACCTTAGTTTGGGTAAGGGATGAGTATCACTCAAAATATCTCCCTGGAGCTCTAAGAGGCACCTTTTCAAGGTCGAAACTAAGTGACGGTCAAAAAATAACCTCTCTATTTTCCATTTTAGGCAAAGAAATACAATACGTTGTTTATCAGCTTTTTACTCTGCGTCTTTGCGCCTCTGCGTGAAACAAAAAGGGGAAGTTATTTTTCTCGCGTTGCTAATGACTAGCACAGCATAGACAGGCCATAGAAATTGTAAAATCTTACCCTTTCATATATCGTATTAATTCCCTATTAGCGTAGCTCCCTGATTACGAGCGCATAATGATTTGAACCTTTTGCGCAAAAGTTGTATTATCCAGCAAATTCCAAGGAAATGGTTCAGGCAAGTTCAATATTTTGGTTGCTGTGGTTGGCGATTTTGCCGCAGATGTGGGGGCAACCTCATCGGCCCCAGCAAACGATACAAGAATACTGGGACGCGCCCAGTCAAACTTGGGTGGCTGAGCAGCGCGCCTCATTTCGCTACAACGAACAAGGCGACCTCGTAGCTACCCAGCGCGAGCTTTGGGATCCATCTCAGCAACAGTGGCTTCCAAGCCAGGTCTCGCGGCAGGTGTACGATGAGTCGGGCCTGCTGCTGCAGCAACAGGTCCATACCGCCAACCTACCAGCGTGGGTAGATTGGCCCTCATCCCCCTGCTACCGCGACTACGAGCGCGATCCGCTCGGTAGGATTCTCTTTCTGCGCAAGCGCGTACCGGCAGGCCAGCATGGTCAACTGATCACCATCGATAGCCAAGCCTACCACTACCAGCCCGATATGGGCGATGAGCCGCAAATGATCCAGTCTTTTATCCGTCAGGACTCGGCTGGCCTGACTTGGAGCGCCACTACGCGCCACGTCTACATCTACGATCAGCAAGGGCGGCTGGTGTACGAACGCGAAGAGCGGCGCAGCGCCGTACAACCTGCCTGGATCCGAGAGGTGGAATCTTACGTCAGCTACGATGAGCGCATAGGGCTGACCCGCCGGATGGTCATTCAGCGGCATGGCCCCTATCTCGCCACTCGCCAACTGATCACCCACGACGATTTCGGCCAGATCATCCAAAAGCGACAGGCCGTACGACACGCACCTGAGGCAGATTGGCTGCCCTTATTCGAAGTGAGCCATCGCTACGATCAGCAGGGGCAGATCGCCGAGAAAATCATTCACTCCCAGTGGCTGAGGGCAGCCCAAGGTTGGCAGCGGCGCTTTGTGCAGCAGTTTGAGCGGCGCACTGATGGACAGCCTGCCGCCGAGCTCGCTAGTCAGTACCAAATCGATCCCAGCGGGAGCCAATCCTCTCCTCAACTGCTCTCTCAAATCGAGGAAGCCTACCAATACGACGCCTGGGATCGAATCGCGACCTACACCCAGCAGCAACGAGCAGGTGGCAAGGTCCGCCCCAACCTGCGGATACGCCACCTCTACCCCGCTGCTCAGCCTATGGCTCAGCGGCTGCGACTGTACCCCAATCCTGCCGAGCATCAGATCCATGTCAGTGGGCCCGGCGAGGAGCAGCTAGAGGGGCAGCTACTGCTACGCGACCTTGCAGGGCGCAAATTGTGGACGGGCACAGCTAGCCTGAGTGCTGCTTATCCCTATACTCTGCCCATTCAAAGCTGGCAGCCAGGACAGTATTTATTGGAATTTCGTCAGGGGAGTCAGCATTTTTATGCTACCTTTATCAAACGCTAAGTAATCTTGCTCTTATGTCTGCATCCGGTCAGTCTCAGCCCTCAGTACGCCAGAGGAACCCCGTACGTGATGCGCTCTTTGGCATTGCCGTCGGTGATGCCCTAGGTGTACCGGTAGAATTTACCATCCGCGAAGATCTGGAGATCTTTCCGGTGAAAGATATGCGAGGTTACGGTACCCATGATCAGCCGCCGGGCACGTGGTCCGACGATAGCTCGCTTGCTTTCTGTCTGGCCGAAAGCCTCACTCAAGGCTACCACCTCAAAGACCTGGCTCGTCGTTTTGTCGCCTGGTACGACGAAGGCTACTGGACCCCCCACGGGGAGGTCTTCGACGTGGGAGGATCGACCCAAAGTGCCATCAATCGCCTGCGCGAAGGCAAAACCCCTCCCCAGCAAGCTGGTGGCAATTCCGACCATGATAATGGCAATGGCTCCCTGATGCGTATTCTGCCTTTGGTATTTCATCATCATGGCCTGGAAGTAGCCGAGCGCTATCGCCTGACGCGAGAGGTGTCGGGTATCACGCATGGGCATTTTCGTTCGGTGTTTAGCTGCTTCTTCTACCTGGAAGTGGCCCGTGCGGTGTTGCAGGGCTTGGACCCTCAGCCGGCATATGAGCAAGCCATCCGCGTGGTGCAAGATTGGAGCAAGCAGGCCAATTTGCCGGCTTCAGAGCTAAGGCTGTTTCATCGCGTACTGGAAGGCAACATCCCTCATCTGGCTCGCTTTCAAGTGCATAGCTCGGGCTACGTGATCCACGCGTTGGAGGCCAGCCTCTGGTGCTGGATGACTACTGAGAGCTACGAAGATGCTGTTTTGACGGCGGTCAACCTAGGGGCAGACACCGATACCACCGCAGCTATTGCCGGCGGATTGGCCGGCCTTACCTATGGCCACAACGCCATCCCTATGCGCTGGTTGCAACAGGTAGCCCGCAAAGAAGACATCACCGACCTTGCCGATCGGCTCTACCATCATTGCTACGGCAGCAATGGCGGGCAGGCAGGCATGGTGGCTTGAGTGATGGGCTAGCGCCTTTAACGTTATACTTCAAAGTGGTTGAATGGTAGAGTGGTTGATTTGTTGGGTGGTGGCATCGATAGGGAGTTGGCTCACTGGGGGCTGCTGGCTATCAAGGCTTCCAGCAGGCTCAACTCCCAGTTGGAGCCA
>CAYVAP010000708.1:0-2935 GCA_964449365.1 uncultured Bacteroidia bacterium | reverse complement strand
TATTGGCTCACTCAGTGGCCGCCCAAGCGGCCAGCTTTACTTTCAATTACGAATTCCTGATTACGAATTTCGAATGCGAAGCAGTAGTGGCTCTGAGCCGAGCGCACCATGTGGCCTGCGGCTATGGTTCTGCATCGTACTCCTGAATGGCCTTGAAAAGGCAGCGGGCGATGGCTTTTTGCCCCGGAGCAGAGGCGAGGTACGCTTCCTCCTGCCGATTGGAGATAAAGCCAATCTCGGTGAGGATGCCCGGAATGCCCGAGAGCCAAAGCACCATGAAGGGCGCTTGCTTGACGCCGCGATTCCCGCGCCCGATTTCGAAGGCGAAGTTGCGCTGTACCTTCTCGGCCAGGCGCAGAGACTCTAAGCGGTAGGTATTGCGCGAGAGGTTGAAAAAGATGTAGGCCTCGGGTGAATTGGGCTCGAAATCACCGTAGACCTCCCGGTAGTTTTCTTCGTATAGGATGGCCTTATTTTCGGTGACGTAGGTAAGAAAATTTTCCTGACCGGGGTTGTAGCCCAACACGTAAGACTCTGTGCCTGAGCTTCTCTTGTTTTCTGAAGAGTTGCAGTGGATGCTGAGGAAAAAATCAGCGTGATGCTGCTGCGCCACTTTGGCCCGCTGAGCCAGCGACACCGCCTCATCCCCTTCGCGGGTCATGATCACCTCGATGTGGGGCAGCTCGATTTCGACCATTTCACGTAGGTGTTGGGCTACGGCCAGGGTAATGTGTTTTTCCAAATGATGGCGGCCCACGGCACCCGGGTCGTGCCCACCGTGCCCAGGGTCGATGACCAGGGTACGCAGGGTGGCGTCCTGTGTGGACTGTGCCCACAGGGATGGATTGGCCCCCCCCCAAACGCCCAGGCAGATCAGACCGCAAATTCGCATCAGAAAACGGAGCATAGACTTAGGAGTAGATTTGCAGGCGGTAAACCAACCCTCGGGGTAAATCAACGCACTTTGACCGGAAAGCAAAAGGAATGTTTATCTTTGCGCCCAGCTCGAATCTTACCGACGGCGCGCAGCCTTCCCTTTTTTTGTCGCCATCTTTGGATTACCCTCACTTTGCCTCAAAACGGCCTGCATATCGATTTAGTACCCTGCCTGCTGAGGAGGTTAGGATTAGTCGCCATCTGTGGTTGCCTGTTCGCATTGCGGGTGCAGGCTCAGACCGACAGCCTCGCGCTCGCCCCGGCAGATACGCTCCGCCCACAAGTCGATAGCCTCAACTTGGCCCCGAGGGATTCGCTAGCGCCACCGATGGATGGTGCGGCTTCATTCGCAGCCGACTCGACCATCCAAGACAGCCTCCCGCCCGACTCCACCGAGACCCCTGCCAACCGGGTAGCCGAGCGCCAACGGCAAATCAAGGACTCGCTGCAAGCCAGTAGCGACCTGGGCAGTCAAGTCGTGTATAGCGCCTCCGACTCGATCGTCTTCGATGTGCGCAGCAACAAGCTGTACTTGTACCGAAAGTCGAGCCTGGACTATGACGACTTTAATCTCAAGGCAGAGCAAGTCGAGGTGGATATCAAGCGGCAGGAGCTGTTTGCGCAGGGAAAAGAGCAGGAAGAGGGGCGCAGGATCGGCGAGCCAGTGTTCACCCAAGGAGAAGAGTCTTATCAGGCACGCACCATGACTTACAATTTCAAGTCGGGCAAAGCGCGGGTGACGCGCGGCCGCATGGTGCAACAAGATATCTACGTGCAGGCCGAGGTGGCTAAGTATCAGCCTGATGGCTCTTTTCATGGGGCCGACGGCAAGTTTACTACCTGCGAGCTTGATCATCCGCATTACTATATCGAGGCCAAAAAGCTAAAGGTGCTGGCTAGTCGAAAGATCATTACCGGACCGCTACGCCCGGTAATAGGCGATTTTCCCCTGCCCATTTACTTACCCTTTGGGTTTATTCCGGGTAATTTGTCGCAGAAGGGCAAGCAAAGGGGCCTCATCACGCCCCAATACGGCAATGCTGATGACCGAGGCTTTTTTCTCAGGGGGCTGGGCTACTACTGGCCCGTCAGTGACTACTTCGATTTGGCGTTGGAGGGCGATATCTATACCCGAGGGGGCTGGCGTCTTGGCGCGTCGAGCAACTACCGGGTGCGCTATCGGTTTTCGGGAAGTTTCAATTTTCAGTATGGGGTGCAGCGCTTCAACGAGCCCACCGACCCTGATTTTTCGCGCACCGCTGCCTGGTCGCTGCGCTGGAACCACAACCAGCCGATCGACCCCACGGCTCGCTTCAATTCTTCGGTCAACATCTCCAGCTCCCGACAGTTTCGCCAGGTCAACGTCAACGACCCCGGCTATTTCGACAATACCATCGGTAGCTCGCTTGCTTTCCAGAAAAGCTTCAACAACCTGCCCTTTAGCTTCAACGTGAGCGGGCAGCATCGCCAGGACCTCAGCCAAAACACCGTGAGCGTCGACCTGCCTAGCCTGACCCTCAATATGAACCGCCTCTCCCCCTTGCGGGGCTTGAGTGGGCGCAACCTCACCTTTCTTAAGCAGCTAGGGATAACCTACAACATGCAGGCGCGCAATTCGCTAGCGACCATTCCCGACAGCTTGTTTTTGCCCACCGTTCAGAACTTCAATGACACCCTGCTTTTCAATACCGGGACGCTGGAAAACCCCACTTTCGAGCCGCGTACCGGACGCAGTTTTTTCCGCAACGGCATGCAGCACAATGCCTCCGTTTCGACCACGGCCAAAATCCTGGACTACATCAACCTTTCGCCGAATTTTACCTATCGGGAAAATTGGTACCTCGAGACCATCCGCAAAACCTGGGATCCCGATTCGCAGGAAGTGATCGAGCGTACGCTGCCAGGCTTTGCGCGGGGCTATGACTTTAGTGCGTCGATCAGCGCCAACACCAACTTTTACGGCATTCACAAACTGATACTCACCAAACGCAAGGTCTCC
>CAYVAP010000707.1:0-2938 GCA_964449365.1 uncultured Bacteroidia bacterium | reverse complement strand
GCAAATTCAATGTCAAAAATGGCTTTTTGAAGCAGAAACTCAGGGCCTGCTACCAGCTCTACCGTCTCCAGGGTGGGGCTGTTGGAGTAATAGAGCCCTTGTGCGGTCCCGATCAAGATCAAACCATTGCGAGCCTCGATGGTAAAGAGGTTGGCAAAAGGCCCTGAGCGATGGAAGGGATTGGAAGCAAGAATCGGCTCTCCGCTTCCGTCAGTAATGGCATCGGGATTGGTCGCGTTGCGCGTCGTCTCCCAGGTATTTCCATTGTCGAGCGATACCATGACCCCTGCTCCTGGCTTGCCAGCCAGGTTGCCAAAGTAGCCATCGCGCGACGCCAGGTAGCTCTCGCTGGGATTGGCACTGAGATTGTCAGGAATGCGTAGCTGCCCGGTACCCGTCGCCACGTAGATGCGGTCGCCGTCGACGGCAATATCAGAGATGTGAGGGCTGCCACCTGCGCCCATGGCTTGCTCAGAGTAGCTATTGACGGGCTCCCAGGAGTCTCCCTGATTGATCGAACGCCAAAGGCCGCCGCCTTGGGTACCAGCCAGCAAGTTGCTACCGTCGTTGAAATAGACGATGCTACGTATCGGGCTCGTCAGGTTGTCGGGACCCAAACTGCGCCACTCCGACTGCCCGATCGCCGTCAGTCCGCTGCTGAGCCAGCAGAAAAGAAATATAATCCGGTAAATGTCTTTGCTCATACGAACCACGTTTTGGTTGACTGGTAAAATAACTATTTTCAAAAGAACAAAACAACATTGGAACCACGGGGGCTCCAAGATTCCGAAAATTTTAAAAAGCTGCAATACCCTGATGAGTCGCCCTGGATCCATCTGTGCTCTATATTGGCATGCCAGACAAGGCTGTAAAGTAAAGATAAAGGCCGAAGCGGGCAACTTTTCGGTACAAAACCCCGAACTGGTTACACAGCTATCGAAACTTTTGTCAGCAATTGTGCGTTGGCTTTGCACTTTAGGCAGTCTTTTCCTCCAACTTGTTGCTCGCCCACCGCATTGTCTTTCGATTCCATCATGACCCTCAGCGCAGATTTTGTCTTGGCTTACTTAGGCGAGGAACTAGCGCCCGCCCTGCAAGCGGATGGCTACCAATGGCTCCCAGCCAAACGTCAGTTTCGTGCCAAGACTGATCATGGCTTTCGCAACCTGATCCTTTCCGTCGCGCCCTACCAAGATGCTACCCTGATCGAAGGACACCTGGGCCTGCGACTCGACCCCATCGAAGACATCGTCAAGCGCTTTACCCGTACCTTGCCCGGCTTTTATCCTGATGCACATAGCATCCTGGTTTCTGAAGGAAAACTGATAGCCCAGCCCTACTTGCGCCACCACGCGAGCGACAGCGATGAGCTGGATCGGGTCATTGGTCATCTCCTCGATTTTTGGCAAAAGCAAGGTCATCCCTTCCTCGCCAAGCACGACTCCCTAGCGGCGGTCGACCAGTTGCTCAACCAGCACCCCCTGCGTCCTTCTCCCTATCTGCCCAATCAGGCCCACCGCTGCCTAAAGGGCATCGTCGCCGCACGATTGGTACAGCGTCCTGATTTTGAGGCCTTGGCCGAGCAGCACGAAGCAGCCCTGGCCCAGACGCCCACCGGCAGCCTGCTCATGGCAGGGTATCGGCGCTTGGTAGGCTATCTGCGCCAGATCTCACTCAACTGACTGGCCAATAGCAGATCCCCTCGCCCATCATGATTGCCCAAATTCTAACGCCATCGCCCCAAACTACGGCAGAAAGCGTAACTTGGCCCCAGCCTTGCTACTCCTGACAGAAAATGCTGCCCATGTCGCGACAGTTTATTTACGAAGAAACCGACGAGGTGGGCCTGGCCACCCTCGAAGCGATCGCGCAGGCCGAGCGCTTCAACCACTGGATGTATCAGGTGGTCGTCTCTCAGCTGAGACCTGGGCCTACTCTGGAGATCGGCAGTGGCATTGGAAACATTTCGCGGTTTTTTCTGGAAAATGGCTGGGAAATGACCCTGAGCGATCTGCGCCCTGTTTACTGCGACTACCTCCGTGGTGAGTTTGGATCTCAGCCTTCTTTGCAGCAGGTGCTTCCGCTCGACCTGGTCGATCCCGCTTTTGAGCGGCGCTATGCCCCCCACCTGAATGGCTACGCCAATCTCTACGCCCTCAACGTGCTAGAGCACATCGAAGATGATCGTTGCGCCCTACGCCACGCCTACCAACTGCTGCGCCCTGGCGGGCGCATCTTGATCCTGGTGCCTGCTTATCCCTGGCTGTACAATGGCTTCGACCATCAGCTCCAGCACTACCGGCGCTACACCCGCGCGCAATTGGCCGGGCGCTGTGCCGAGGCGGGCATTCCCCTCATCACCACCTTTGCTTTCAATCTCATCGGCGTACTAGGCTGGTTCGTTTCGGGCGCGATCTTGCGCAAGCGCTTGATTCCTACCGGGCAAATGCGTCTCTACAACCAACTGGTGCCGTGGTTTCGTCAGTTGGATCGACTGACCAGGCAACGATGGGGACTTTCGGTAGTGGCCGTAGGAGAAAAGCCCGAAATGGGCTGAGGTGCGATGACTTTTTGCGCCAATCTCAGTTTGTAACTTTGTAGCTAAGACTTCGTTTCATTCAATGAGTTCATAATATTATGATGTATGTAACGACAGGCAGCCATCATCAGATAAAATTTATAAATTGCAACTATTAGCAACGACAGAATCAAGATCAACTCCATGAGCAAGTCAAACGGACAACATACCCCCCACGAAAAATTGGTCATCATTGGCTCTGGCCCAGCGGGCTACACGGCGGCTGTTTACGCAGCCCGCGCGGAGCTCAGCCCCCTGATGATCAGTGGTGCCCAACCCGGTGGTCAGTTGATGACAACCACCGTGGTCGAAAACTATGCCGGCGATCCCGAGGGCATCATTGGGCGCGAGATGATGGAG
>CAYVAP010000706.1:0-2940 GCA_964449365.1 uncultured Bacteroidia bacterium | reverse complement strand
AAAGTGGTCGAATGGTAGAGTGGTTGATTTATTGAATGGCCTTGTTATCAATAAGTTATAATACTTCAAAGTGGTCGAATGGTAGAGTGGTTGATTTATTGAATGGCCTTGTCATCAATAAGTTATAGTGTCTTACAACTCTACAATCCTTACGCCACGTAATATACATCCTTATACCGGTCGTGGCTCCAACTGGGAGTTGAGCCTGCTGGAAGCCTTGATAGTCAGTAGCCCCCAGCGAACCAACTCCTTATCGACGCCACCACCCTTATACCCTTATACTCCTGACCGTTCATATAGGTGAGTCTCCTCTTTCTATCCCATCCCCCTCGAACCGCTCAGCGAGGGGAGCGCTCTTGCTCAGTAGACATACTGCTCGACCACTTCGATCACTTCAGGATCGTGGCGCAGCGCCGTGTCGTACTGAAAGATCAGTTCGTAGGCATTGACATCCATGCAGAGGGCATTTTCGAGGTAGACCATTCCCTTCTCCCGCATACCACAGGCGTAGCAGTAGGCCGCACAGTGGTAATAGAGCTCTACCACTTTGGGGTGGCACTTGATGGCCTCTTCGAGGTAAGTGATGGCCCCGGTAAAGTTGTCGTTGTCGTATAGCACTTGGGCCCAGTCCTGCCAGATGTTGTGGTCATCGGGGTTGAGGCTCAGGGCCCGCTCCAAGTAGTGGTAGGCAGTGTGATGATGATCGATCTTGTATTCGCAGATGGCGAGCGAAAGGCAAAGGTCGGCGTTTTCGGAGTCTAGCTCAAAAGCCTTTTCGTAGTAGTGAATGGCTTCGAAGTGCTTGTCGCGCCGCTCCAGACAAAACCCTAGCCCAACCCAGGCATCGACGTAGTCGGGGTCGAGCTTGGCCACCTTGCGGTAGTAGCGCATGGCATCGCGATACATCTCCAGGTGCTCAAAGCACTCCGCGATGTGATAGAGGTTGTGGAGCTCGTGCGGGTTGAGGTGACTAGTCTGTAGAAAACAGGGTAGCGCTTCCTGATGGCGCTGTAGCTCCAGCAAAAGCAGGCCCTTCTGAAAATGGGCAGAAGCAAAATCTTCCTGGATCACCAGCGCAAAGTCGTAGGCTTCGAGAGCCTCGGCAGGCTTGCTCAGCTTGCGGTAGGTCATGCCGAGATGATACCAAACCACTGCCGCGTAGGGTTGCTCCAAGAGGTAGTCATCAAAAAGAGGCACTACCGCTTCGAGCTGGTCCATTGATTCGAGCAGATAGGCTAGCTCAAAAAGGGCCTCCTCATAGTGGGGATTGACGGCAAGGGCACGACGGTAAAAACGCTCGCTCTCCTGATGACGCTTGCAGATCTGGGCCACGTTGCCCATCTGTAATAGCGCCTCCTCGGGATAGTCAGACAAAGCCAGGACTCCCTCTAGGATGTGAACCGCTTCTTGATAGCGGTCGAGGCGGGCCAGCAGATCGGCCTGAAAGTAGAGATACTCCGTATAACCGGGGCTGTAAGCAAGTGCCGATTCGATGCACTTTACCCCTTGATAAAACAAGCCATTTTCGGCGTGGAGCCGAGCTTGCTTGTAATACAGCTCACTATTGGAGGGATAGGTATGCATAGCATAGGAAAGCAAATCCTGCGCCTTACCTAACTCGTGGGTATGGAGGTAAAAGTAAAATATCTCATCGACCTGTTGCAGGTCCATGAAGAAGTACTCCTCTCGCCGCAGCATGCGCTCAAACTCTCTGGCACGATGCCGAGCGCGTTGCTCGTCGAAGTCATTATGGCCGTGGTATTCCTCCATAGTTGATGCTCTTTCTCTGGAATGAGGCTGATAATCAACCAAATATCTACACCTGCATAAGCAAATATAGCAGAACTGAGGATGCGAGGCTAGTTGTTTGTGCGGTCTTTTTTCTGTATGTTGCCAAGTATACTCCTACGAAAATCAGTAGCAGTTGTGCAGGTTGAGGCTACGACCTGGATTGACCGACCCACATTAGAGGCCGCCGCGACACCCACACGGGATACCGATAAACGTACACGCTTTACTCCGGCTGCCTTGGTTGACCTGACTGCCAAGATACACAAAAGCGGCTGTCCCAAAGGATCAGCCGCTTTTTTCACGTAGGAGGGTGAATAATTCGTAGCATTTGAAGTTCGTGATTCGGAATAACCAATCACGCGTTTTGGTACTTCTCCTCTACTTTGTCCCAATCGATCACGTTGAAAAACGCCTGGATGTAGTCGGGGCGCAGGTTTTGGTACTTGAGGTAGTAGGCATGCTCCCAGACGTCGAGGCCGAGAATGGGAGTCCCTTTTTCTTCGGCGATGTCCATCAGGGGATTGTCTTGATTGGGGGTAGAGGTGATCGCCACGGAGCCATCGCCCTTCTTGATGAGCCAGGCCCAGCCAGAGCCAAAGCGACCAGCCGCTGCGGCAGCAAATTCTTCCTTAAACTTGTCGTATGAACCGAAGGCATCACTGATCGCCTGGGCGACCTTACCTTTGGGCTCACCCCCGCCGTTAGGTCTCATTACTTCCCAGAAGAGGTTGTGATTGTAATAGCCACCCCCGTTGTTGCGTACGCCAGTGGAGTACTTAGACACATTGGCCAGAATATCCTCGATGTGCTTGCCATCCAGTTCAGTACCTTCGATGGCGGCATTGAGCTTTTTGGTATAGCCAGCGTGGTGCTTGTCGTGGTGAATCTCCATCGTGGTAGCGTCGATGTGAGGCTCTAGCGCGTTGAATGCGTATGGGAGGTCGGGCAATTGAAAAGCCATGACTTTGTGGTTAGTTTGATGTTGGAACGTAGAGTAGGGTTGGGATTTCATTCCTACTTACGCTATCAAACTTATGAAGCTGTGGGATGTTTGTGGCCCGGTAAATTTTCATTTCCGCCGATGCAGCGCCGAGATCAACCAGCCGACCGAGGCTCCTACCAGATAGCCAGCGATCACGTCGCTGGGGT
>CAYVAP010000705.1:0-2952 GCA_964449365.1 uncultured Bacteroidia bacterium | reverse complement strand
GGGAGTGGTATCGAAGAGCTTATACATCATGCTTTTGCGCGAAAGGCCCACCAGCAGCGGGCAGTCGAGTAGGACCAACTGCGAGAGCCCACGCAGCAGTTGATGATTGTGCAGGATGCTTTTGCCAAAGCCAAACCCCGGATCGATCACCAGGTCTTTGAGCCCCGACGCGCGTGCGCGCCTGATCCGCGCTACAAAAAATCGACCGATTTCTTCGTTGACCTCATCATACTGAGGCTGCTGCTGCATGGTGGCCGGGGTGCCTTGCATGTGCATCATCACGTAGGGCACATCGCCGTAGCTCGCCAGGAGCTGCATCATCCCACTATCAGCGTCGAGCTCTTCGGTCAAGCCTCGCCCGGCGGTGATGTCATTGATCAGGTGTACCCCCAGCTCCAGTAGCGGGCGGGCTACCTCCGGGCGGTAGGTGTCGATGGAGAGCAAGGCCTCGGGAAAGCGCGACAAGATGGCCTCCACCATCGGAGCGACTCGCCGCAGCTCTTCTTCGGCAGGCACCACCTCAGCTCCGGGCCGAGACGAAAATCCTCCTATATCGATGATACTGGCTCCCGCCGCGAGCATGGTCTCGGTATGGGCCAGGGCCAGATCGGGACGGTTGTAGCGCCCGCCATCTGAGAAGCTGTCGGGCGTGAGGTTGAGGATGCCCATCACCTGCGGCTCGGCCAGAGAGAGCAGCCGTCCGCGACAGTTGAGAGAATAGGTAGTAACGTCAGTTTTCACAAGAACCTCCCAAAATAATACGATTGCACATGCACCGCGAAGGTACGTAAGATGTGAGACTTTGTCATCGGGGGGGAGATAGGGCATCGTGGTGAGAGACGCAGGGTGATTCGTCTGCGTACGGAGGGCCATTTTATTTCGAATGTTCTGTTTTTTCAATAAATTCGAACCAATCCTACACGGCATGTTTCACCTTTGAGCCCTATTGGTATGATTCAAATCGTTGATAATCAAGAGTCTTTTCCTATCGAAGCCTACGAGCAGTATGCGGCTCTTTCCATGGCCCTGCTTCGTTTTCGGGAAGAAGTGAGCATCCTAGCCCCCCGACTCAAGGGCCGGAAAATCTGGATGGTCAACTCGACCGCGACTGGCGGAGGCGTGGCTGAGATGATGCCGCGCATGATCGGGCTGATGCGGGAAATGGATGTCGAGGTGGAGTGGGCCGTCATGAATACCGACCGCGAGCCCTTTTTTGCGCTGACCAAAAACCTCCACAACCTCATCCATGGCGCAGGGCATACCGACCTGGGGCCAGCCGAGCGGGAGGTGTACGAAGCGGTCAACCGCGAACATGCCGAGGACTTTCTGCGGTACCTCAGCCCAGAAGACATCGTGGTGATCCACGACCCACAGCCCATGGCCATGGGGCCCATCCTCAAAGAAAAACTCGGCGTCAAGACCGTTTGGCGCTGCCACATTGGCCTAGATGAAACCAATGAGAAGACCCAGGCTGCTTGGGAATTTCTCGACCCCTACATGGCGGGCTACGATCGCTTCATCTTCTCCGTGCCGAGCTACGTCCCCAACCGCCTGACCCAAAAAACCGTGATCATCGAGCCAGCCATCGATCCACTGACCCACAAGAATTGTCACCTTCCGCTGCACAAGCTCTCTGGTATCCTCATCGACGCCGACATCCTCCAAAATTCTCATCAGGTCATCGCGCCGCCCTTCGAGCATCAGGCCAAGCGTATCATGCCAGACGGCAGCTTTGGGGTGGCTCATGCGCATGGCGACCTGGGGCTGCTTTTTCGCCCCGTGATCACCCAGGTTTCTCGATGGGACAAGCTCAAGGGCTGGCTACCCCTGCTCCAGGGCTTCGTCAAGCTCAAAAAAGAGGCGCGCTTCCGAGGGCACAGCGAGCGCCACGACCGTCGGCTGGAGATCTTGAGGTTGGTGCTGGCGGGCCCCGATCCAGCCTTTGTGGCCGATGATCCCGAGGGCAAAGCGACCCTCGAAGAACTAATCGCGGCCTATCAGGATCTGCCCGCCGAGGTGCAGACCGACGTGGCCCTGCTGCTGTTGCCGATGAATTCTCGCAAAGAAAATGCGCTCATCGTCAATGCCTTGCAGCGGAGCTCGACCATCGTGGCGCAAAATTCGCTGCAAGAGGGCTTTGGCCTCACCGTCTCCGAGGCCATGTGGAAAGGCATTCCGGTGATGGGGTCTCAGGCCGCCGGCATCCGGCAGCAGCTACGCGACAACATCGAGGGGCGACTGACGCCCGATGCCAACGAGCCCGACGCAGTGGCGCAGACCTTGCACGAGATGCTCATCGACACAGAGGCCCGCTCGCGCTGGGGCTTCAGTGCGCAGCGCCGTGCCATCGATCACTTTCTGGTATTTTCTCAGGTGAATAAATACTTCGAAATGCTTTGTAGCTTGTAACTCCCCTCGTAAATCGGCCTTTATTCACCGCTGCTTGATTCCTATGCGCTCTCGCCCGCAAGATTTTCTCCTGCTTCGCTCCCGGAGCGCTTGGCTCCGTGTGCTAGCGTCGTTGGGGCTGCTAGCCTTGCTCACTGGACTCGCCTGGGGCTGGTACCAATGGCGTGGCCTGTACCAGCGGGTCAAGCCGAGCTACCCCTCTGCCCGGCGCCCGCAGTTGTTCGCCGCGCCCGATAGCCAGCTCCCCGTGGTCGCACAGCCGCCCGCTCGCTGGTGGACCCATGAGCCCTTTTCGGTGCCGACCTTCCAAGATCCCGACCGACGCTACCATCCCTGGGTGCGCTGGTACTGGCCAGGTCTGAAGGTCGAGCCGCTGGAACTGCTGCGACAGGCTGCGCAGACCGCTGGGCTGGGCACGGACGTACAGAGTCCCCAGGTCGCCAGCGCCGATGATCGGGCATGTCACCGAGCTGAACAGGTCCGTTGGGCGGTGCGACTTTGCCAGCGCCTTCGGCTTGAGCACGACGCGCGCCACAGCGGGCA
>CAYVAP010000704.1:0-2959 GCA_964449365.1 uncultured Bacteroidia bacterium | reverse complement strand
GGCCTCCGCCCCGATCGCAGGGGTGTCCCCCCCTAGCAAAAAGACCTTGACCTCATGGGTATGAGCCAGGCAGTAAGCGGGAAAAAAGTCTGCCCCTGCCAGTTGAGCAGGCAGCCGAGGCGGATCGACCCACCCCGAAGCCCACCACAAGATGCGGCTGTCGCAGAGCCGATAGGTGGCCTTTTGGTACAAGGCATAAAAATTCTCATCTCGCTGCATTTGCATGAGATGATCCACGTTGGGGGTAAAGACCACCCCCCGCTCGATGGTCAGTGCTTCATCCCAACTCAAACGGTGCAGCTCGAGATTGAGTAGACGACAGGTCACTGCAATGCTTGGATGATGGCCATAAAATCATCAGCCTTGAGGCTGGCACCACCGACCAGACCACCGTCGATGTCGTCTTGTCCGAAGAGGGTTTCGGCGTTGCCGGGTTTGACGCTACCACCGTAGAGGATAGAGGTCTGCTGCGCAGCGTGATCGCCGTATTGCGCTGCGATTTGCTGACGAATGGCCGCATGTACTTCCTGCGCCTGCTCAGGGGTAGCCGTTTTGCCCGTGCCGATGGCCCAGACGGGCTCGTAAGCAATCACTAGCTGTCTGAATGGTTCTGTGCTTAGGTGAAAAGCACCTTCGGAAAGCTGGGTTTGGTTTACCTCCAGGGTCTTGCCCGCTTCACGTTGTTCTAGGGTTTCGCCGATGCAGTAGATCACCTTGAGGCCCGCTTCCAGGGCGCGGTCGATCTTTTTGGCTAGCAGAGCATTATCTTCAGCAAAATATTGGCGGCGCTCCGAGTGGCCCAGGATCACGTAGGTACAGCCCACTGAAAGCAGCATTTCGGCAGAAATTTCGCCAGTAAAAGCACCACTGACTTGCTCATGCATGTTTTGGGCGGCCAGGAATACGTGTGGATTGGTAGCCACGATCGGCGAAAGAGCGCTGAGAAAAGGGGACGAAGGCGCAAGGATTACTTCCGCAGGGCCTTGATATTCAGTAACAAAGCGAGAAACAATGGTCTGAGCTAGATCACGGGCGGCGCCAGCTTCGAGGTTCATTTTCCAGTTTCCGGCTGCAATAGGAGTTGCCATAAGATAGGTGGGGTTGGGAGGTTGACAGGTCAGCAAACCGGAGGTAAGTTACAGGAAGTCTGCAAAAAGACGAAGCCGAAAGCGAAAAGCCTGGAGCAGGCTAGGAGAGTGAGTTCGAAGTTTGAAGGTAACTACCTAGCACCATGCAGATGGTGGATCGTTTTCTTGGGTTTAGTAACGCTCAAAAAACAAGTTGGCCTTCTTCGCTTGAAAATAGGAGGTCGAGAGATTGAGAGGTCGAGAGGTTGAGAGGTTGAGAGGTCGAGAGATTGAGAGGTCGAGAGGTCGAGAGTAGGAGACTGTACGTCTCCAAGTCTTAGAATCTCAGAATCTCACTATCTCAGGATCTCACCATCTCAAGATCTCACTATCTCAGGATCTCACCATCTCGCTATCCCTCCTTGATCTGAAACGAGATTTCTAACCGAATTAGAGAAGTTATCTTTCTCACGTTACTAAGGCAAGGATCGCCGACATGTCACAATTGACCATTCGCTCCGACAACGAAGCTGCTTTGCAGAAGCTGCAAGAATTTCTACGCTGGTTTGATTTCGAAGTGATGGTGGAGGCCACTGAGTTGCGTGCGCCAGAAATGCCTGTGCAGTACATTGCCCAGCCTGAATTTCGGGCCTTGCCGAACATTTCGTGGGGGCGCTATACTACGTGGCGTAAGGATTGTAGAGTGGTAAGACACTATAACTTATTGATAACAAGGCCATTCAATCAATCAACAACTCTACTACTTTGAAGTATAGTTGGATCATAAGTCATGCGCAATCAGTATCTCCTCAATGCCAATATCATGTTGCTACTGATACGCGCCATGCTTCCTTTCTGAAAGAGTGACCCCAGCAGGATTCGAACCTGCGACCGTCGGATTAGAAATCCGATGCTCTATCCACTGAGCTATGGGGCCTGCTGTATCCAATTTGCCCGCAAAGATACACCGAAGCGCATTCTATTTGCAACCATTTCCCATACTGCTTTTGCCTTACCAGAGTTTGGTTGTAAAAAATGCCTCCGCCCCGACGAGGCGCAGGCGTAGGCATTACAGGTGTATCATCTGCAGAAATTAGCGGCGCAGGGATACGTGGGCAGCACCAGAGGTTTCGATCTTCACATTTTCCTGATCGGGTTGACCAAGGCAGACGAGATCACTGCTGCCTTTGGCTTTGGCCTCAAGTTTCTGTTCACAGACGATCTTAGCGTCGCTGGCTCCAGAGAGGTCGATGTCCAGCTCTTGCACCACCAAGTCCCTGCCTTTGAGGTCAGAGCTTCCCGAGAGTGAGATCTCAGCTTTTTCGGCGCGGCCTGAGAGCCTCATGTCTGTGGAGCCGCTAGCGTCGACTTTTAGCTCTTTTACGTCGAGCTCCAAGATCAGATCGGTGGCGCCGGAGAGGTCTAGCTCCATTTTTTCGTGCGCAAAAGTTCCCTTACCGACGATGTCGGCGGCGTTGGTAGCCACCAGTTTTTCGAGGCGGGGCATGGATATGTAAATGTTGAGAGCTTGGGCTCGCTCGATGCCTTCGTCGGCATAAATGCGGAGCATCCCCCGATTCACTTCTGTTTTGATAAACGGCAGCAAGTTTTTATCAGCCTCTACCACCACCTCGTGGGGACCAGGGCGCAGCTCCACGTTGAAGGCACTGCCTACGTCGACCCCTTCGAAGTTGACCAGCATTCGCTCGTCGCGGGTTACATTGCCCTGCCCGATGCGCTGGGCGGTACAGGCAGTCATGAGAAAAAGTAATTTTAGCCGCTTGGGCGGCCACTGAGTGAGCCAATATGCGGGGGGCTGACCAAAGTGCCTGGTACCCTTATACCTTATTCCCTTATACCCTTATACCCCTAGCCGTTCATATAGGTGAATG
>CAYVAP010000703.1:0-2962 GCA_964449365.1 uncultured Bacteroidia bacterium | reverse complement strand
TAAGATGCGGGCGAGAGATCGAGTCAAAAGCGGAACTTATTTTTTGAGCGTTACTTAGCACATTAAGCTAAACCAGATGCCTGACAAAGGAAATGGCTAGTTCAGGAATGGCGGATGGGGTGTGGGAATGGAGGTTGGAGAACAGGAAGGTTAGGCTTCATGGGAGTTCGTAAGATGAAGGCTTGCCTGTCCATGCTGTCAAAAAACGAGCGCGCCAAAGGCTCATGTCCAAGCGTAGCCTGCTCCGCGCCTCATGTTTTGCCTGCTCACCTATATGAAAGGGGCGTAGGAGGCTTCAGCACAGGCCAGCCCCCACATATTGGCTCACTCAGTGGCCGCCCAAGCGGCTAAAATTACTTTCAACATTGAACCTTCCAAACGAGAAATTAATGACTAGACCGACCTCCGCGTTGCCTAGTCGCGCCTCTCCAACCTCACCTCTACAGCGCGGCGGTGAGCTTCCAGGCTTTCGGCTTCGGCCATGGCCATCACGGCAGGGCCTACCTGCTGCAAGCCCTCTTGGGTCAATTGCTGAAAAGTGATCTTTTTCACGAAGCTGTCGAGCGAAACCCCACTGTAGGAGCGTGCCCAACCGTTGGTAGGTAGGGTGTGGTTGGTACCGCTAGCATAATCGCCCACACTCTCGGGGCTGTAATGCCCCAAAAACACCGAGCCCGCATTGACGATGCGTTCTCCCAGGGCCTCCACGTCGGTGGTAGCCAAAATCAGGTGCTCGGCCGCGTACTGGTTGATCAGGTCGACCACTTCGTCTTGATCTTTGAGCAAAATGGCTCGACTTTGGGCGATGGCCTGGACGGCGATATCGCGGCGGGGCAAAGTCTGAAGCTGACGGCTCAGCTCGGTTTCGACCTGCTGGATCAACTGGGCACTGGTAGACACCAAGATAACCTGGCTGTCGATGCCGTGCTCGGCCTGCGAAAGCAGATCCGAGGCCACGAAGGCTGGATTGGCACTCTCATCTGCGACCACGGCCACCTCCGAGGGTCCAGCGGGCATATCGATGGGTAGGCCCCGTTTGGCCATCAGTTGCTTGGCCATAGTTACATACTGATTGCCAGGGCCAAAGAGCTTGTCTACCGCAGGGATGCTCTCGGTACCGTAGCCCATGGCCGCTATGGCCTGGGCGCCTCCCACCCGAAAGACGCGGTCGATACCCACCAAGCGCGCGGTGTACAAAATGGCTGGGTGGGGGGTACCCTGCGGCCCGGGCGGCGTACAGAGCACAATCTCCTGGCAGCCAGCCAATTTGGCTGGTACCCCTAGCATCAGCAAGGTGCTAAACAACGGAGCTGAGCCGCCCGGGATGTATAGCCCCACTCGCTGGATGGGAACACTTTTGCGCCAGCAAACCACCCCGGGCATGGTCTCTACCCGTTCGATGGGTTCCTTTTGGCGGGCGTGAAAGCGCTCGATGTTGGTTTTGGCCACCTGAATGGCGGCTTTGAGCGATTCGTCGAGGGCCGCCTCGGCCGCGTCAAAGGCGGCAGCAGGCACGGCTAGCTCATCTAGGTCGACCTGATCAAACCGCTGGGTAAAATCGCGCACGGCAGCATCGCCTAACTTTTCGATGGCTTCCAACACGGGCTGAACGCGGGGCTCGATTTCGCTGAGGTTCATCACTGGGCGGCGCAGCAGGCTGGGCCAGGTATCTCGCGGAGGGAACTGATAGGTTTGAATGGTCATGGTTTGGATTTCGTGGTTCATCGTGAGAGCCAAAGCTCATCAGCTCCGGGTCATCAGCACAACCGAAAAGGGGGGCTTGTGGTTGGCGGGCCACGAAATTACTTATTCTCTGCTCAATTGGAAAACGCTATTCAGTCGACCACCCGAAAGACCAGCAAAGGGGTCTGGGTCTGAAACATCATGCGCTTGGTTTGGCTGGGCTGCATGAGGCGGGTAACGAAATTTCTGGCGTGGGTGGTCATCACCAGCAAGTCTACGTCATTTTCTTGGAGCTGACGCTGCAAGCCCTGCACCAGATCGTGGTCGCCGGTGGCCACGATCTCCATGCGGGCGTCGGGAATCACGTGGTGCATGTGCGATTGCAGGGCTTCTTTGAGGCCCTGGTAATCCTCTTTGCGATAGGGGTGGCCGTGGTCGTTGTAGATAAATACGGTGTAGAGATCAAAGTTGAGGGGGCGAAGGGTTTCTAGCATCTGACGCACCACCACGCCATCGGTGGGGTCGAAGTCTGAGGCATACATCACGTGGCGAAAAGACTCGAAGGTCGCAGCCTCGGGAACGACCAACACGGGGGTGCTGGCGCGCTGCATGACGCTAGCGGTCACGGAGCCGAAGAAGGTTTTCAACACCGCGCTCTTGCCGCGCGTACCCATCACGATCAGATCGCAGTTTTCGCGCAAGGATACTTCGGGGATCTTTCGCTCGGCGAATCCCATTTCGACCAGGGTCTCGACCCTGAGGCCGGGGGCTTCGGCTCGTACCGACTGTTGCAAGTCTTCCATCATGTCGGTGGCCTGCGCCTCGGCTTGCTTTACCCCCCACTCTCCCTGATGGCCCTGGCGGGAATCGGCGTCCCAACTAGGCAGATCAGCGTCGAGCATGGGATCGAAGCAGGCGTGATACAGCAGCAATTCGGCTTTCAGGGCTTGCCCCAAGTCTATGGCGTAGCGCACAATCCGAGCCGCATTTTCGGAGAAATCGGTGGGTACCAGAAGCTTTTTCATCGCGGTAGCATTTAGGTATCGAATAGAGAAGATACTCGGATGTCTGGGGGTAGGCCATGATCTGAGGCAGAAAAGTCGATGCCAAAACGCAGTCTCCTGGCCTCGATGGCAAGCTGCGCCCCTCAAATCACAGGAGGCGTTTGGCGAATGACGCAGGAAGCCCGATATTAGATGGGCAAAGCTGCATTGGTATAGGCAGCTAAGTAAGGCGAGAAAAATAACTTCCCTAATTCGGTTAGAGATCTCGTTCCAGA
>CAYVAP010000702.1:0-2972 GCA_964449365.1 uncultured Bacteroidia bacterium | reverse complement strand
GGTCAGGGTGTTGAGGGCGTCGGGAGCGGGCGTTGGTACCCCACTTTACAGCCAGCGCTGACCGTCGAGCAGATCGTCATTGGCAGCAAGGATGCGATACTCCAGGTTCAGCTCTACACGGCGGTTGAGGCGATAGCGCACCCCAGCCACGCCAACTCCGAAGAACGAAAGGGTGTATACCTGAGAGGAATCGCCATCACTCAGCGATAGGGTTTGCCGATCGGTGTGCGCCTCAGCTTGCGACTCAAACTCGCCGTCGAGCAGCCCATCCAGGGCATCGAGGCGCTCGCGCTTACCGTCGATACCGATGGTGAAAGGATCGTTATTGAAGTCAATCGCAGTGATGGGAGAGAAGTCATAGGGCTCATTCTCCCCGTTAAGGGCATCCACCCGCGTGTTGTATCCCATCAGGCCAAAGCCCAGACCAGCGTACAAATTCCAGCGATTTTGCTCTTTGTAGAAATTGACATTGTTGAGCGAAAAGATCCCCTGGATGGACGCCTCGCCGTAGTTCATCCGATAGTTGTAATACACCGCTGTGGTGGTAGGATCGGTGTAGTTTTGGTTCCAGGGGTTTCCTCCTTTGCCTTCGAAGCCTCTGGACTGCTCATAGTTTTGGCCGCGGGTGCTACCCACGCCACCTTGAAAGCGAATAGAGAAGGCATGGCCTAGGGCCTTGCGTACGTCGAGCATGGCAGCCCAGCCATTTTCAGGGCGAACGTCGCCAAAAAGCAGAGATAAGCCTCCTTGTGCTCCGATGGCCCAGTTATTTTTGGGCTTGGGCGGGAAGAGGTAATCTCCATCCTCGAACTGCTCTAGTTGTTCGAGATCTTTTTGCTTGTACTTTCTGGAGAGTTCCTCATCGTCCTGGGCCACTACTAGAGAAGCGATAGAGCAGAGGCTGACTAGGACCAGGAGTTTGCGTAGGTTTTTCATAAACTTCCTTCCGATTAATGATAGTTCAGGGTTGAGTGTCAAAAGTTGAGGGTGTTTGTTTGGCAACCCATTGAAACCCAGCCTTTTTTGCCCACACTCCTTCCGTTGGTAAATGGGCATGAATAGAAACCAACTTAGCGTCTGCTAAGCTAGAAAAACTACACCTCAAATTAATACAAGGTGTTAGCTATTTTAGGAAAATGTACCTTTCAGAGAGAGGGGGAAGTCGATCAGGAAGGAATCCTGGGCGAGGTGTATCGCCTCGTGCTATCTCCTTCTTGTCCGTCCCTAACTGGCTTGCTGGCGCATCGTCCCTTTGCCGGGATTATACCTAAAGAACGAAGCGGTTAAACAGTTAGAAAAACGTCGATTCTTACCGAAGTCTTTCATTTCGTCTTAAAGAACTTGCATTTTCTGAGAACGGGCAAGGATGGAATTGAGAATGGCCGAAATGAAGTATCGAACGGTAGCTTTGGGATGCAGAACGGTCCGATGATTCATAGTAGGAAAAAGCAGATAATCAGCCAATAAGCTCATCCTTTTCTGGATGCAAAAGAAGGGAGGCGACGAGCGGATTCGAACCGCTGTACGAGGTTTTGCAGACCTCTGCCTAACCACTCGGCCACGTCGCCTGAATGCCTAAACGGATAGGCGACAAATTTAACCACTTAATTGAGTTTGCCAAAATTCGCAGCCGATATATCGACTGTTTTCTTTACCCATAAATAACGTCCCTTTCTCCCCATTCGTTCCCACCTCCTACGTGTTTTTGGGCTGCTCTTACCCGCAGATAAGCGGTTCAGGGAAACCGATCGAATTGCAGCGCCACGTAGGTGCGCCGACACTGCGACATTCCCAGCGGACGCAGCTTTGCTACCCGCACCTCGGCAGGGGCCACGGCAGAAAAACGGCGTAAGATTTCTTCCCCAATCTGTACCGCGAGGGTCTCCAACAGGTCCATTCGCTCCCCCATGATGTCGAGCACCAATTGATACACGGCTTGGTAGTCTACCGTGTGGCTCCGTTCATCTGCATGGGCGGCGGCTTGGATGGGGGCTCGCAGATACACATCCACCTCAAAGTGGGTGCCTTGCTCCTGTTCTTCGGCGTACACCCCGTGGTAGCCAAATATCTCGATGCCTTCGATGGCGATGGTGCCTAGGGGGGGCTGATGCTGAGACTGTGGTTCTTCGTTCATACTAATGGGAGAAAAAAGCCAGGCGAAAGCTCAAGGGCTAGTTATGCGCCCTATCCACTCACTCGCCGGTAGTGCGACTTGATGGCCTCTTCGACCTCCTGATAGTCGACGTTGCGGCGCAATTCGCCGTGCAAGGCCAGCGAGAGCTCGCGGCGCTCTTCCGAAACCACGATGGCTAGGCTGTCGCTGATCTCAGAGATGCCCAGGGCTGATCGGTGGCGCAATCCCAACTCTGGATCCAGGTCGGAGGTTTTGCTGATCGGTAGGATGCAGCGCACCGCAGCGATTTTGTTGTCATACAGGATCATGGCCCCGTCGTGCAGGGGGCTTTCCTTCTGAAAAATGGTGTAGATCAGCCGTGCGGCAATGATGGAGTCGAGGCGATCGCCCGTCTCTTGGATGTCGAGCAGGGGGTCGCTGCCCGTGAAGATGATCAGCGCCCCATTGCCCGTCGCCCGCAGGCTTTTGAGCGCGTCTACCACCTCGCGGTAGGCCGCGTCGCTGTCGGTCCCGGCTGATACCTGCCGAATGATGCGATCGAGCAGGGTATTTTTGCTGATGGCCGAGAGAAAGGTGCGAATCTCCGGGGCAAAGATGATCTCTACCGCGATGGCCCCGAGGCCAAGAAATTCATCCAAGATGGTGCCCAGCAGGCGAAAATCGAGTAGGGCTACCACCTTCCACAAAATGAAGATCGAAATCACCGCGCTGATGACCCGGATAGCCAATCGTCCCCGCAGGTTTTGGTACAGCTTGTAAAACAGCACCGAAACCACCGTGATGTCGAGCAGGTCGACCAGGCGCACCGTTACAAACCCGACTTCAAACAATTCCATGA
>CAYVAP010000701.1:0-2977 GCA_964449365.1 uncultured Bacteroidia bacterium | reverse complement strand
GGTGTGTAATCTGATAGGAAATCAGCCCGGCGTATGTTGAAAGATGAAAATACTGCAACTCAGCAATAACAAAGGGATTTAGTGCCCTTTGGGGGATTCAAAAGCGCCGGGCTGAAAATAGGGCAGATTACACGGCCTAGGTATAAGGGGATAAGGGTGTAGGGGGATAAGGTGAAGGTAAAGCATTTACCTTCCGTCCCGATCAACTGCGCCCCTCGAACTTACCGCGCCGCGCCAATTTCACTACCAGCGACATCATGTGCGCCGTGAGGCCATTGCTGCGGTAATAAAAGCGATAGCGCAACGAGAGCTCCTGCCACAGATTGCGCTTACCCCAGGCCCGATCCGGGCGATAGCTGCCTCCCAGCCCCACCTGAATGCTCTGAAAACCACTCAAGTCAGGATCGGAAGTGTACCAGCTCGCTTCCGGATCGTGCATGGCATAAGGCGCGTAAAAGTCTGCCCCTTGTTGCGCATAGCCCCGCAACGAACTCCGCAAAGTCCACTTTGGGCGCAGCTTGAGGCTACCGATGACTTCACCACTGAGGGCCAGGATGCCAAAAGAATCTCCGTAGCCATCCACGGTCGACTTCACGACCCACCGACCCTTTACGAAGCGACTCCACTTCAGCGACAGCCCCACCTTCTGACGCTGCTGCGGCAATTGCTCCACCGCCACGCGGCCATCGGTGAAGTACACCCGATGAAAAGGCGTAGCCAGCAGCCCCCGCTGATGTCCCAGCACCGCAAAGATCCCCACGATGTCTCGTCGGCTCACCACCTGTCGATAGCCCAGGTTGAGCAGCCATGACTGCCGCCGGAAGGTCGGGTACCAGTTCTCACTGCGCAGCTCTGCGGGATAAATGAGATACTGAGGCCGCCATTCGCCCTGATCCAGCCGCCCCCAACGCAGGTCATCTTGAAACAGTTGCAAGCGAGCCGAAGCCTCCCGCATACCGTCGGCAGAGCTACGCTGCACCCCCAGCGCAGGCTGCAAGGAAAAATAATCCGATTCGATGGATGCCCCCATACCTGCACTCAGGGTCAGGCCACTGCTGCCCACCTCACGCGCATACTGCGCTTGCCCATAGCTGCGCGCATCGTGCAGAGACACCGACGACATCACGAAATCGATGCGGTCAGTCGAGACAGAGGTGATCACGTCGCTGCCAATGGTGCCGCTCACCGTGTTGCGCCCCCAGTGATGCTTGACCTTCAGGGCAGGACCATACACCGTGAGCTTTTCCGAGCCTTGCCCCCCGGTGATCGCAGAACGATTGCCATCCTGCAGGTAGTGGTTGTACAGCAGTTCTACCTCCGTCTCGCTCACCCGAAACGAGGTGCTATCGCGGGGCTGAGCGGGAGCAAAATACAAGCTACAGCAAATGCTGCTGATCAAGACGGCGCGCTTTTTCATGGAATGGAGAATAGAATAGGAAGGGAATACATAAGGAACGCGGACGAAATAGATAGGTATGGTTGGGTAGAGATAGAGATTTTTCGTGAAGACAAGGAAGGAAGACCGAGCATGACGGGCTATGCGAGGCTTTTTCTCCACGCGACGTGGGGGTAAGGGGCCCCAACTGTCGCGGAAGATGCGTGCAAGAGATCGACCAAGCATGTAACGTTATTTTGGTCGCGTTCCTCAGGAGCATCGGCTGCTATGCGACCAACCAGCCAATCATGCAATCACCATTCTCCCTCAATTGCAGCCGCAGCCACCACTGCCCTTAGTGGCCTGAGCGGGCACTGCCCCTTCTCGAATGGAGTGCACGTACTGCCCAAAGGATTCGGAGGCATCTTTGCCCATTTGCATCTCGGAGTCATTGACGTAAACGCGCTCGTAAGGCGCGAGGCGGGCCTGGCAGCCAATGAGCCAGGCCAGAGATCCCCATATCAGCCAAAGCAGGCTAAAGCGACGAAGAAGATAGCGGAGTTGGTTCATATTCGAATTGGTCGGAAAGATGAATGCAGTCATCACCATCGATCACGATGGCGTGGGTATGCGGCAGTTGATTGATCAGTGAGAGGCCACGCTCGCGCCCCAGGGCATAGACGGCGGTAGCCAGCGCATCCGAAAGCTCGGCTTGTGGGGCAAATACCGATACGCTCTTCAGGCCCTGGAGCGGCAGCCCGGTCTTAGGGTCGAGATTGTGCGAATAGCGCTGCCCCTGGTACACGAAGTGCTGCTCGGCATCACCAGAGGTCGCGACGGCTGCGGCTTGCATGGGTACGCGCAGCAGCACCTGACTGGGATCATCGGGCTGGGCGATAGCCACCGTCCAGGGCTGACCCTCAGGGCGCTGGCCAAAAACAGACAGATCGCCGCTGGCGTTGACATAGCCTGCTTGCACCCCTTGCTGCTGCCAGAGGGCCTGCACACAGTCGGCAGCGGCACCTTTGCCTATGGCCGCCAGACTGAGGTGCATGCCCTTTTTTCCCAATTTGGCGCGCTGCCGATCGGGATCCAAATAGAGAAAACGATACCCTACCTGGCGCAGCGCCGCTTGGATAGCCGCCCGATCGGGCATCGCAAAATGTGCTTTTTTGAAGCGATAGAGCCGCTTGAGGGGCCCCACCGTCAGATCGAAATAGCCTCGGGTGAGGCGCGAAATCTGCTGGGCGCGGCCCAGCAACCCAAAGGTCTCGCAGTCGAGAGCTACCCAAGCCTGATCCGCCTGCGCGTTGAGCTGGCTGATCGCCGAGTCGGGGCGAAACTCTGACCAAAGCGCCTCCAGGCGACTGATTTCGTCTATCCCTTGCTGAAGCCAACGCTGCGCCGTGGCCTCATCGGGGGAATACACCCCCAAGTCTAAGGCTCAGCCCATGAGCTTGGCTGAGCGGCGGTAGCAGGTCATGGTTGAGCGGTCAGATGTGACGCTAGCCAGGCGATGCATTCACTGGCAGATTGGCGGATGTAAGGCCATCGAGCCAGCACCTCGCCTGCCTCATCGAGCAGCAGTACGGTGGGAAAGGT
>CAYVAP010000700.1:0-2984 GCA_964449365.1 uncultured Bacteroidia bacterium | reverse complement strand
GTCTCAAGATCTCACTATCTCAGGATCTCACTATCTCACCATCCACCATCTCAAAACCCCAAAACCTCACCATCTCACTATCCCTCTTTGATCTGAAACGAGATCTCTAACCGGATTAGGGAAGTTATTTTTCTCACGTTACTTAAATCGAATCGCCTCCACGGGGCTGATGCGATTGATGATGATGGTAGGCACCAACATGAAAAAGGTACAGCTGGCGATGGTACCTAGGTTGATCAGCAAAAAGCGTAGCCAAACCCAAGCCACGGGTACCTGCTCGATGAAGTAGTCTTCTTGGTTGACCTGCAGCCAGCCAAAGACATCCTGACTGAAGAGCAGCCCGAGTCCCAGCAGATTACCGGCGATTACGCCGATCAAAATCAGGAAAAAGGCATTCCACACAAACATGCGCCGCACCCGATAATTGGCCAGGCCTATGGCTTTGAGGATGCCCACGGTGCGGGTACGCTCGATGATCAGGATCAGCACCACCGTAGTCATATTGATCACCGCCACGATGATCATCAAGAAGAGGATGACCCACACGTTTTGATGCTGCAGGCGCAGCCAGTCAAAAATCTCGGGGTATAGCAGCGTGATGGGCTCAGCATCCAAGCGGTAGGGAATGATCTCTTTGACCTGATCCACCTTTTGATCCAGCAAGTCGAGAGAAGTAAGGTTGACTTCGAAGCCTGAAACCTCATTGGCCTGCCAACCCCAGATATCCTGCAAGAGGCGCATGTCGCAGACCACGACGTTGTCATCGAACTCTTCCATCCCGGTCTCATAGATCCCCGCGATGGTCACCGGGCGACGCTTAAAGCTCTCCAGGTTGGAGAGAAAAAGCAGCACCGCTTTGTCTCCCAAGGCGAGGGAGAGGCGACGGGCCTGCTTGCGCGAAATCAAGACTTCCAATACGCCGGTAGGGATTTCTTGGTCAAAATCGGGAATATGCCCCTCTTTGATCACCTCGCGAAAAAAGGACCAGTCGTAGCTTCCCTCCACCCCTTTGAGGCGTATGCCATCCCAGCCACTCTTGGACTTCAGAGCCGCAGGCAACTCCACGTAGGCGTTGACAGACACCACGTCGTCTAGCTGCCGCAGTTGCGCGATAGCTGGCTCATCCTTGGGCAGCGGCGACACCTCGGTATCGAGCTGTCGGAAGTAGGTGCCCACGTGGATGTGCGAGCCAAAGCCGACCACCTTCTTTTGGATCTCGGTTTCGAAGCCCTGCACGAACGACAGCGCAATCTCCATGGTGGCCACCGCTAGGGCGATGCTGATGATCGCCAGGCGCACTGTCAAGGTAGAAGCCCGGCGCTGGGTCTTGAGGGTAATGCGACGGGCAAAAAAGTATTCGAAGTTCATAGCCACGCGGGGCAAAGTTGCTGGTAAAAAGTTGAAAGTGGGCAAATTTCTGTAAGTTTCAGCCACCAGGAACTCTCCCGGTTCTTTTTGAGATCAACTTTCCACTTTGAACTCTCTTTGAATCATGGCCCAATATACCAAATTCCTTTTCCTTTGCTTCATCGGCCTCACCGGCCTAGTCGCAGCCTGCGGCAACGAGGGCGACCGCTCTCCTGACTCGGCTCCTGGCGATAGTGTCAGCGTCCCTGATTCGGTACCTGCGGCAGACCTGGCTACCGGGGCGATGCGCCTGATGGCTGATTCGCTCGACCTGATCAGGGGCCAGGCGGTCGGGGTAGTAGCCAATCAAACCTCCTTGGTAAATGGCGTACATTTGATCGATACTTTGCTCGCCCAGCAGATAGAGATCGTCAGGGCCTTTGCGCCCGAGCATGGCTTTCGGGGAGATGCTGATGCCGGGCAGCGGGTACGCAACCTCAACGATCCCAAGACGGGCCTGCCCATCATCTCGCTGTATGGGAAAAACAAAAAACCACAAGCTGAATATCTCCGCGATTTGGACCTGGTAATCTTTGACATCCAAGACGTGGGGGCGCGGTTTTACACCTACCTTTCCACCCTAGCCAACGTGATGGAGGCTTGCGCCGAGCAAAACGTGCCTCTGCTGTTACTCGATCGCCCCAACCCCAACGGCTGGTACGTGGATGGCCCTGTGTTGGAGGCAGGCAATGAATCCTTCATCGGCATGCATCCCATTCCCATCGTACATGGCATGACCCTGGGCGAATATGCTACCATGCTCAATGGCGAAGGTTGGCTCGCGGATGGTGTAGAAGCCGACCTGACGGTGCTCCGCTGCGAGAGCTACCGCCACGACATGCGCTGGGGCGATACGGGCCTGGATTGGGTGCCTCCTTCGCCCAACCTGGCGACCGCCTATGCCGCCTACTTGTATCCAGGGCTTTGCTGGTTTGAGCCGACCCCCGTAAGCGTTGGCCGGGGTACGGATTCAGCCTTTACCATCATGGGGGCCCCGTGGTTTGAGCCCAAAGCCGCCGAGGCCGATGGCTGGTCGAGCTACGGGTTGCAAGCTGACCGTATCTCGTTTACGCCGCTCTCTCTGCCTGGCAAAGCGACCAACCCCAAGTACCAGGATAAGCTTTGCCAGGGACTCGCCTTTACCAACCGGGTGGATGGCAAGCGCCTCTTTCTAGCGGGGCTGAGCCTGCTGCAAGATGCCTACGCCCAGTTCGATACCTACGCGGGCGGAGAGCCGTTTTTTTACCGAGGCTTCAACCGCTGGCCTGGCAACGAAAAGCTGGAGGCGCAGATCAAAAGTGGAACGGCGACCGAGCAAATCTGGAACAGTTGGCAGCCTGGAGTCCAGCGCTTTAAGCAAATGCGAGCCAAATACCTGCTTTATCCCGAGGGATAAGCGTTTCTTATCGAAACTGAAGGTCGTACGTATCGCCCCGGTAGATGAAGCTCACCCAGAGTTCATCTTCGGCTAGGCGGCGAATAGTGAGAAAGAGTTTTTCCTGGTCGGTATCGGGATCCGCTTCCAAGAAGGTGATTTCGATCTGGGTATTGGCGGCGGTCAACTGCCAAGTACCGGC
>CAYVAP010000699.1:0-2987 GCA_964449365.1 uncultured Bacteroidia bacterium | reverse complement strand
CCTTATCCCCTTATCCCCCTGAGCGTTCATATAGGTGAGGTCAACAGCGTACCCCTATGCCCGCTATTTCCCCTATAGCCCCTATGCCGCACCCCTTCACTCATGCAGTACCACTTCGCCCTCGCAGCTCTCGGATCAGGCTCATGGTGCTATGTACCTGCGCCGTGAGGGCATCCCAATCCTGGGCTTGGAGTAGATCTTGAGGGAAAAGCTTGGAGCCCATGCCTACGCAGGCGGCTCCGGCCTCGAACCAGCCGCGTAGGTTGGCCTCGTCGGGCGATACCCCACCGGTGGGCATGATGTGGGTCCAGGGCATGGGGCCTTTGACCGCCTTGATGAAGTCTGGGCCGCCCACCTGCGAAGCCGGAAAAATCTTGACGATCTCCGCGCCCAGTTCTTCGGCATAGCTGATCTCCGACACCGAACCACAGCCAGGCGACCACATCACCTTGCGGCGGTTACAGACCTTGGCTACTTCAGGGTTGAGCGAGGGCGATACCACCAGATCGGCCCCGAGCTGCATGTACAGCGAGGCGGTGCCGGGATCCTGGATAGAGCCGACGCCCATGATCATCTCCGGCAACTCGTGCCGGGCATATTTCACTAGTTCACCGAATACCTCATGGGCAAATTCGCCCCGGTTGGTAAACTCAAAGACCCGCACGCCGCCTTGGTAGCAGGCGCGCAGCACGGCCGTGGCCGTTTCCACCGATGGATGGTAAAACACCGGGATCATGCCGGTGTCGAGCATGGTTTGAGCGACGTGTAGGCGGGGGAAGGGCATGAAGGTAGATGGTTAGAAGCGAGAAGCGAGAAGCGAGAAGTGAGACCGCTGCGCTGTGAGAAGTGAGAAGCGAGACCGCTGCGCTGCGAGAAAAAATCAGGGATTTACACAAGGTTTATTATCTCGTATCTCGTCTCTCGCCTCCCGTCTCTCGCAGCGAAGCGGTCTGACCTCTGACCTCTGACTTCTTTAAAATTTAAAAAAGCGGTTTGCATTGTGGTAGCAGATATCGGCGCAAATCTTGGCCAGCCAGGCCTCGTCGTGGGGCAGTTCGCCATTGGCCACGTCGGTGGCCATCAGGTGGCAAAGCAAGCGGCGAAAGTACTCGTGCCGCGAATAGCTCAGGAAGCTACGTGAGTCGGTGAGCATCCCCACAAAGTGAGCCAGCAGGCCCATGTTCGAGAGGGTGTTCATCTGCTCGGTCATGCCATCCTTTTGGTCGAGAAACCACCAACCGGAGCCCCACTGGATCTTGCCACGCTGCGAGCCGTCGTTGAAGTTGCCGATCATGGTGGCAAAGATGGCATTGTCGGCGGGGTTGAGGTTGTAGAGGATGGTGCGGGTCAGTTGGGCCGTTTCGTCCAGGCGACTGAGGTACTGGGCCAGAGGCTGGGCCTGAGGCCAGTTGCCGATGGAGTCAAAGCCAGTATCGGGCCCCAGGGTGCGGTACATGCGCAGGTTGTTGTTGCGCTGAGCTCCGAGGTGAAACTGCATGGTCCAGTCTAGCTCGTGGTAGAGCAGACCCAATTCGTAGAGAATGGCCGCCTGGATGGACTCGGTCTCTGCGGCGCTGATATCTTGCCCCGCCAGGAAGCGCCCAAAACCCTGGCGTACACTCATCAGATCGAAATCCGCAGCATACATGTACGCCAGGCCGTGGTCAGACAGTCGGCAACCTAGGGATTGGAAAAATCGAGCCCGTTTTTGCAGCACCTCGATCAGGGTATCGTAGCTATCGATTTCTTGCCCTGCGGTGGCCGCCAGCTTTTGTAGATAGGCCCGATAGCTTTCGGGCTGATGGAGAAACAGCGCCTTATCGGGGCGGAAGGTGGGCAGCACCTTGACGGGCATGCTGGCGTCGGCCTGCATCTGCTGATGCCACTTGAGATCGTCAGCGGGATCGTCGGTGGTGCAGATCACCTCGACCTTGCGGTCGGCCAGGATACCATGTACCCGACCTGCATTCGTTTGCAGGAAGGCATGGGCACGCTCCCAGATGGAGTCTGCCGTCTCGGGCGAGAGCAGCTCGTCGATGCCAAAAGGGCGCTGCAACTCCAGGTGAGTCCAGTGGTATAGCGGATTGCGCAGGGTGTAGGGCACCGTCTCGGCGAATTTTTCGAACTTCTCTTTGGGCGACGCATCGCCGGTGCAGTAGCGTTCATCTACCCCGTGGGTGCGCATAGCCCGCCACTTGTAGTGATCGTCGGCCAGCCAGATATCGTATAGGTTGTCAAATTGGCGATTCTCGGCCAGATCCTGTGGCGGCAGATGGCAGTGATAGTCGATGATGGGCAGATCTGCCACGTGGTCGTGGTAGAGGCGCTGCGCCAGCTCAGTATGTAGGAGGAAGTTTTGGTCGGGGAACATAAAGAATTCGAAATTGGAAATTCGAGATTCGTGATGGGTGAGGAAATTCGAAATTGGAAATTCGAGATTCGTAATTGATTACTTTTGTCGAATTCCGAATACCGAATTCCGACTTACCTCGAAACCCGCCCACTGGCATCACCGCTCATCAGCTTGGTGACTTCCTCGACGGTGACGAGGTTGAAGTCGCCGAAGACGGTGTGCTTGAGGCAGCTCGCGGCGACGGCAAAGTTGAGGGCTTGCTGATCGTCGGGGTAAGTGAGCAGGCCATAAATCAGGCCGCCCATGAAGCTATCGCCGCCACCGACGCGGTCGACGATGTGGGTGATCTGGTAGGCGGGAGCCAGGTGCAGCTTGTGGCCGTCCCAGAGTACGCCCGACCAGGTATTGTGTGAGGCGCTGATGGAGCCTCGCAGGGTGATGATGACCTTTTTGGCGCGAGGAAACCGCGCCATGAGTTGCTGCCCGACGGATTCGTAGGCCGCAGCGTTCACGGTGCCGCCCTGGGTGACGTCCACGCCTGCGGGGTGAATACCAAAGACCTTTTCGGCGTCTTCTTCATTGCCCAAAATCACATCGCAGCCCTGTACCATCTCCTCCATCACTTCGCCGGCTT
>CAYVAP010000698.1:0-2990 GCA_964449365.1 uncultured Bacteroidia bacterium | reverse complement strand
CGGGCGAGATCAAGCAGGGTAGGTGAAGCCCGGCGGCGCATGCACTGGACGTTATGGACAACAAAAACCAAGCACAACGGTCAAAAAGGGTTGACCTCCCCTCATGAAAAAAATGGGAGGAGGCTGAAAATCCCGCACAACCCAACAGAGTAGGTGCAGAAATTTAACCAATTCAAACATGAAAAAAATTACAACTCTTTGGGCCTTTTTGGCTATTTTGAGTGGAATGCAAGCGCAAACCACATCAGACCTAGAATCATTATTTAGCCTGTACATTGCCAGTTATGACTCGGCAGGTCTGGTGTACTTTCATCCCAATACCTTGAAACCGGGACAGCCTTATGCCATGTACCAAGCGTACCAAGAAGATACCCTGCACAAGCTCGTGCTGAAAAAGCAGTGGGTCGATCCAAACTTGGAGATGACTTATTACCGCTACCAAGAGACTTTTAGAGATCTGCGAGTTGAGGCGGCGGAATACAGCGAACATGCCCAAAACGGCTACCTCGTCTTTGTCAATGGCAAAGGAGCCTTTTTCGATGCAGACAGGGAGTATCAACCTCAGGTAGAAGAGGAAGAAGCGCTGGGCTTCGCGCTCGAAACAATGGGCGAATTTGAACTGGCCTGGGAAAATGATGCATGGGAGTCAGATCTGAAGGAGGACCTTGAAGATCCTGAAGCCACCTATTATCCTCAAGGAGAACTGATGTGGGCTTTGCTGGATTACAAAAACCTGAGCTGGCAAATTCCTAGTTCAAAGTATCGGCTGGCCTGGCGCTTTGAGATACTGAGCCTGAGTCCCTCGTTTTACAAGGCCTACTATGTGGATGCTTACACGGGTGTGGTATTCCGGGAGGAGCAGCTACGATGCAATGATGGCCCAGCCAATCTTCTTAGCCAAGGGACGCAAACCATTGATACACGCTGGAAAGGAGGAATCGGATCAGGCCATATTCTTTGGGCCAATGGTAACAACCGAGACATCCATACCAAATATGATAGTGGTTGGCCATGGGGCTGGCGTTCTGAGATTAAAGATGATGACGACAACTGGGGCAATGATGAGCAAGAAGGAACCACCGCGCATTGGATGACTTCTCAAAGCTGGGATTTCTTCGCTTCTGCTCCTTATAACCGAAATGGAATCGACGGTGCAGGTGGAGAACTGAGAGTAGAGGCAAGTTCTAGTGAACAGAATGCTTACTACAGTCAAGATGGAAATCAAGATTATCTCATATTTGGTACAATAGGTGGAAACTATTTAGCCGTCATAGATGTGGCAGGTCATGAATATACCCACGGAGTAGACCAATACACAGCAGCCTTGGTGTATCAAGACGAATCAGGAGCGCTAGATGAGTCTTTTGCTGACATCTTTGGGTTTATGGTAGAACGCTTTACTGAAGGTGCTGTTAATGATTGGTTACTAGGGGAAGAAACACCGGTTAATCTAATTCTGCCCCGCTCTTTGGAAGACCCAAACGCCGAAGGAAACCATTTTCCCGACCCATTAGACTGTGGCGCCATAGCTGGGGGACAACCTGACACTTACGAAGGTACTTTTTGGCATGATGGAGATTGCGATTTTGGCGGCGTCCACGTCAATAGCGGGGTGCAGAATTTCTGGTTTCACCTATTGGCCGACGGCGGTACGGGCACCAACGACAACGGCGATGCCTACAACATCCAAGGCATTGGGATAGATGACGCAGCCCTGATTGCCTTTTGGAACCAGACCAATGTTCTCCAATCCGGCTCACAGTACGCCGATGCGCGAGCTGGCGCGATTGCAGCAGCTACACAGTTGTTTGGGGCCTGCTCCAATCAGGAGATTCAAACTACCAATGCCTGGGCTGCGGTAGGAGTTGGGGGACAAAGTACCTGCGAAGTTACCAACCTGATCGCTGCCCAACCACGCCCAAGCATTCGCCTCTACCCCAACCCGACGAGTGAGTCTGCTACACTCGCATTTCCTGATGCGCGTACTCGCTCCATTGAGCTTTATCACCTGGATGGGAAGCGCCTTCGCAGCTTCGGAGCGCATCAAGGTAAAGAGCTAGAGATTAACACCATCGGCCTTGCTTCTGGCGTGTACATGCTACGGGTGCAGGAATCAGGGGAAGTCCATTCTGTCAAACTCATTAAGCTCTAAGCCATGCGTGTGTATACATATTTGGCTATCATCTTGCTATGGATGGGGTTATCAACCCCCGCTTGGGGACAGACGCCGCCTACTTCCCGTCAGAAGAATACCCTTGAGGTATTTTTTCCGGTGAGTCATTTTTTTGATGAGACTCCTACTAATTGGGCCATTCTTGCTCCTTACAAGGAGAATGTCCGAGAGCCAGACGGAAGCTATTCAAGGGAGGATGTTTGGATTCTACCGTCGACCTTTGGGCTGTTATATACTCGTAGTGTGGGCAGTAGGTCTAGCATCAGTATTTCTGGAACCGTTTATGTGATGCGATACCTGAACGACAATAGAGTTCCAGGAGAGACTATGAGACGTGAATATGGCTTGATTTCATCAGGCTATCTCCACAAGGTCATAGCTCATCAACGAATAAGCCTGTACTGTTACGGAGCCGTAACCTATCGTTTCGGCTTCGAAAGAATCCACATTTATTATCCCTTCCCCTGGGAAGCAAGGGTGGAAAGTCTTCTTCTTCGGGATTGGGGCCTCTCTTCTGGGTTGCGTGCTACTTATGATCTCCCTTGGCGTTTTTTGCTATCCGCCGAAGCCAAGTATACGCGGTTTGTGTATTTGCATGATGAGGGAGTGGACTTCTTCGGCGACCACGAAGACCCAACGCTTCATGATCTGACCGTGAAAATTGGCCTAGGCTATCGGTTTTGAGTGGCGCGTAACATGTGAAAATGTCCATAACAATGTGGAGACGCCCATCCGCCTGAGGCGGACGGCGTCTCCACTGGTCGTTGTGGCCCATCGAGGAAATAAAAAGCCCAGGCGGCGCACCCATGCCAGCGCG